>NZ_LUPI01000009.1:0-50224 GCF_001627265.1 Nocardioides sp. REDSEA-S30_B4
ATTCGTCGACTATGACACACTGTTGAGTTCTCAAGAATCAGACGCACACCGTCCTGATCACTCTCGCGACCAGCGGCGGGACAACCTGCAGAAACTTACCGGTCTCCCCCACCCGAGTCAACTCGAACCGAGCTGCGGGAGGTGAAGCCTGGAGGCTCCTGGCTGCGGACGTGGCGGAACCACTCGTTTCGGCCTGTCGGCCCGAGGGGCTCCGCGGCGGTGCCGCGGCGAGAAGAACGTTACGCACACATGTCGTGCACACCAAATCCGGGGGTGCCTCCCCCGTCCGGAGGGTGCGGCCATACGCTCAGAACGGGCAGATCTCGCGCCTAGCGGCGCTTCGCAGCCGGCCTGTACGCCGACACGGTGGGCTCGCCCGTCAGCCAGAACCGCCACGGCCGATCCGGCGCTCCGCGCAGACCGACCCGCGGGCCGGTGCTCACCCGCCCCGGGTCAGGGGCCGCGGCCAGCACCAGGCGGACCGGCCCGCGCGACAGGTCCGTCCCGTCGAGGTCCAGCCCGATGCCCAGGGCCCGACAGAGATTGGCCGGCCCCCTGGCGAGGTCCCGCTCCCGGGTCGTCGCGCGCCGTTCCCGTGCGAGGTCGACCCCGTCGACGACCTCTCCGGCGCGGAGGAGGACCGCGGAGGCTGTGCCCTCGCGGCCGGTCACGACGTTGGCACAGACGTGCATGCCATAGCTGAAGTAGGCGTACAGGTGACCGGGCGGACCGAACATCACTCGGGTGCGCGGCGTGGGGCCGCGATACGCGTGCGAGCCGGGGTCGTCGGAGCCGGCGTACGCCTCGACCTCGGTCAGGCGCACCGTGACGCCGGCATGCGTCAGGGACGCGCCGAGCAGCCGGGGCGCGACGTCGAGCACGTCCCCGGCCAGGAGGGCCAGGTCAGGCGAGCCGCTCACGGAGTGCCGCCGCGCGGTCCACCAGCTCGGCGTGCTGCTCACGCACCCGGACCGGCGCGGTGCCGCCGCGACCGTCCCGGGAGGCGACGGACCCCTCGGCCGTCAGGACCTCGCGGACCTGTGGCGTGAGGTGGGGCGAGATCCCCGCGAGGTCGTCGTCGGAGAGCTCGTGCAGCTCGCACCCCAGCTCCTCGCAGCGTCGGACGCAGGCGCCCGCCAGCTCGTGCGCGATCCGGAACGGGACGTCTTGGCGCACCAGCCACTCCGCGACGTCGGTGGCCAGGGAGAAGCCACGGGGCGCCAGCTCGGCGGTGCGGTCCCCGTGGAAGACCAGGGTGGCGACCATGCCGGTGAACGCGGGGAGCAGGACCTCCAGGGTGTCGACGGAGTCGAACACCGGCTCCTTGTCCTCCTGCAGGTCGCGGTTGTAGGCCAGCGGCAGCGCCTTGAGCGTGGCCATCAGGCCGGTCAGGTTGCCGATCACCCGTCCGGCCTTGCCACGCGCGAGCTCGGCGATGTCGGGGTTCTTCTTCTGCGGCATGATGCTCGACCCGGTCGACCAGGAGTCGTGCAGCGTGACGAAGCCGAACTCGTGGGTGGCCCAGAGGATGACCTCCTCAGCCAGGCGGCTCACGTCGACACCGATCTGAGCGGAGACGAACGCGAACTCCGCGACGAAGTCGCGCGAGGCGGTGCCGTCGATCGAGTTGGCCGTCGAACCGGTGAAGCCGAGCTCGGCGGCGACACCGGTCGGGTCGAGTCCGAGGCTCTGCCCGGCCAGGGCGCCGGAGCCGTACGGCGAGTCGGCCGCCACGCGGGCGTCCCAGTCGGCGAGCCGGTCGACGTCGCGCAGCAGCGGCCAGGCGTGCGCCATCAGGTGGTGGGACAGCAGCACCGGCTGCGCGTGCTGCAGGTGCGTGCGGCCCGGCATGATCGTCGGCGGTGCGGTGTCGGATCCCAGGTGCTGCGCGGCCTGGTCCGCGAGCGCCTGCACGAGGTCGAGCACCTGGGCGGCCACCACCCGGGCGTGGTCGCGCAGGAACACCTTGAAGAGCGTGGCGATCTGGTCGTTGCGGGAGCGGCCGGCCCGCAGGCGGCCACCCACCTCGGCACCGACCTCCTCCAGCAGCAGTCGCTCGAGAGCGCCGTGGACGTCCTCGTCGGAGACGTCGGGCTGCAGCTCGCCCGCGGCGTACCGCTCCCCCAGCACGTCGAGGCCCCGCAACAGCTCCGCGTGGTCGGCGTCGGCGAGCAGCCCGGCGCGGTGCAGCGCGTTGGCGTGGGCCCGGGACCCGGCGAGGTCGTAGGGGGTCAGCCGCCAGTCGAAGTGGGTCGAGCGGGACAGGGCCTCGAGCTCGGGCGAGGGGCCCCCGGCGAACCGACCACCCCACAGCTTGCCGGTGTTGGTGCTCTCGGCCTTGGCGTTCACTGGGTGCTCCTGTCGTGGATGGCCGCGACGGCCTTGGTCATGATGTCGGGCAGGTCCGGCAGGACGGCGGTGCCGTCGGCCTCCAGCGCCTCCGGGCTCCACCACCCGTGGGCGAAGACGTTGTCGACCTCCACGGGCTCGAGGTGGTCGAAGACGACCTCGGCGTCGTGAGCCAGGGCGAGCGCGAAGAAGGTCGAGTCGCCGATGAACGCCCGGTCGCCGTAGGTGAAGGGCACGACGTCGTGGTGCACCGGGCCGACCAGGTCGCCGGCAGCGACGGCGATGCCGGTCTCCTCGTGCATCTCGCGCACCGCCGCCTCGAGCAGGGTCTCCCCCGGGTCCACGGCGCCGCCGATGGTGCCCCACCGCAGGATGCCCGGTCGCCCGGGGTCCTGGTCCTGCAGCAGCAGGACCTCGCCGCGGTGGTTGACCGGCAGCACGCGTGCGGTGACGCGCAGGGTCGGCTCCGCCTCGTCCGGCCTCGGCTGGTCCATCAGTCCGTGCCGAACTCCATGGCCGCCGCGTCGAGCGCCTCGTCGCCACGGTCGTCGCCGAGCTCGGTGTTGGCCGCGATCCGGCTGGCACCACCGGGCTCGATCTCGCCGAAGAGCGTGCCGTTCTCGACCAGGACCTGGCCCTGGTCGAGGGGCTGCGAGGCGTACATTTCGAGCTTGGCGCGCGAGTCCGCGATGTCGAGGTTGCGCATCGTTAGCTGGCCGATGCGGTCCAGCGGACCGAAGGCGGCGTTCTCGGTGCGCTCCATCGAGAGCTTGTCGGGGTGGTAGGAGAAGTCCTTGCCGATGGTCGAGAGGACCGTGTAGTCCTCACCGCGGCGCAGCCGCAGCGTGACCTCGCCGGTGACCAGCGAGGCGACCCAGCGCATGAGCGCCTCACGGATCATCAGCGCCTGCGGGTCGAGCCAGCGACCCTCGTACAGCAGGCGGCCCAGCTTGCGGCCCTCGTTGTGGTACTGCGCGACGGTGTCCTCGTTGTGGACCGCGTTGAGCAGGCGCTCGTAGGCGATCCAGAGCAGCGCCATTCCCGGCGCCTCGTAGATGCCGCGGGACTTGGCCTCGATGATGCGGTTCTCGATCTGGTCGGACATGCCCAGGCCGTGCCGGCCACCGATCGCGTTGGCCTCCATGGCCAGCGCCACCGGGTCGCGGAAGGTCTCGCCGTTGATGGCGACGGGACGGCCCTGGTCGAAGCGGATGCGCACGTCCTCAGTGGGGATCTCGACCGAGGGGTCCCAGAACTTCACGCCCATGATCGGCTCGACGGTCTCCAGGGAGACGTCGAGGTGCTCGAGGGTCTTGGCCTCGTGGGTGGCGCCCCAGATGTTGGCGTCGGTGGAGTACGCCTTCTCCTTGGAGTCGCGGTAGGGCAGGTCGTGCTCGGTGAGCCACTGGCTCATCTCGGCGCGGCCGCCGAGCTCGTCGACGAACTCAGGGTCCAGCCACGGCTTGTAGATGCGCAGGTCGGGGTTGGCCAGCAGTCCGTAGCGGTAGAACCGCTCGATGTCGTTGCCCTTGAACGTCGAGCCGTCGCCCCAGATGTCCACGCCGTCCTCGTGCATGGCGCGCACCAGCATGGTGCCGGTCACCGCGCGGCCCAGCGGCGTCGTGTTGAAGTAGGTGCGGCCGCCGGAGCGGATGTGGAAGGCGCCGCAGGCGATGGCCGCGAAGCCCTCCTCGACCAGCTGGCGACGGCAGTCGACCGCACGGGCGATCTCGGCGCCGTACTGGAACGCGCGGTCGGGGACGCCGGAGATGTCGGGCTCGTCGTACTGCCCGATGTCGGCGGTGTACGTGCACGGGATGGCGCCCTTGTCGCGCATCCAGGCCACGGCGACGGAGGTGTCGAGACCTCCGGAGAACGCGATACCGACGCGCTCCCCCTTCGGCAGCGTGGTCAGGACCTTGCTCACGGGTGCTCCTTCAGGTTCTGGGTCTGGGGACGGTGCGGGGCCTGCTGGCCCGGTGTGACGTCGTACGTCGGGTGGTCGGCCATGCCGAGGAACCGGCGGGCCAGGTCGTCGCCACCCATCGGGTCGCGACCGATCACGAGGATGGTGTCGTCGCCGGCGATGGTGCCGAGGATGTCGGTGAACTCTGCCTTGTCGAAGGCCGAGGCCAGGAACTGGGCGGCGCCGGGCGGGGTGCGCAGGACCACGAGGTTGCCCGAGGCCTCCGCACTGACCAGCAGCTCCGCGCACAGCCGGGCGAGCCGGGCGCGGCCGGTCGCGGTGTCTGCCGGGGCGAGCGGGGTGCGGTCCCCGCCCTCGGCAGGCACGGCGTAGACCAGCGCGCCGTCGGCGCCGCGGACCTTGACCGCCTCGAGCTCGACGAGGTCGCGCGACAACGTGGCCTGGGTGACCCGCAGTCCGTTCTCGGCCAGCAGCACCGCGAGCTCGCCCTGGGAGTGGATCTCGTGGGAGCCGACCAGCTCGACGATCAGCTGGTGGCGGGCGTTCTTGGTGGTGGGGCGGAGTGCGTACTCGGTCATCGCAGCAACGCCCCCTCCTTGGTGCGCAGCAGCCAGGCCAGCACGGCCTTCTGGGCGTGGCGGCGGTTCTCCGCCTCGTCCCACACCGCGCTCTGCGGGCCCTCGAGGACCTCGGCGCTGATCTCCTTGCCGCGGTACGCCGGCAGGCAGTGCAGCACGATCGCGTCCGGTCCGGCGCAGGCCAGCAGGTCGGCGTCGACGGTGTAGGCGGCGAAGGCCGCGGCACGGGCGGCCTCCTCGCTCTCCTTGCCCATCGAGATCCACGTGTCGGTGACGATGACGTCGGCGCCGTCGACCGCGGTCTTCGGGTCGGGCTCGGCGACGGCCGAACCACCGGTCTCCCCAGCGATCTCGTTGGCCCGGTCGAACATCGCCGGCGAGGGCATGAAGCCCTCGGGGGCGCTGACGCGGACGTGCATGCCGGCCGTGGCGCCGGCGAGCAGCCAGGAGTTGCCCATGTTGCAGGCGCCGTCGCCGACGAAGGCGACGGTCAGCCCGGCCAGGTCGCCCTTGTGCTCGCGCACGGTGAGCAGGTCGGCGATCAGCTGGCAGGGGTGGAAGTCGTCGGTCAGCGCGTTGACCACCGGGACGCCGGCGTTGGCGGCCATCGCGTCGAGGTCGGACTGGTGGAAGGTGCGCCACACGACCACCGAGACTTGCCGGCCGAGGACGCGGGCGACGTCCTCGACCGACTCACGCACCCCGATGCCGGCGAGCTTGCCCTCGACGAGCATCGGGTTGCCGCCGAGCTCGGCGATGCCGGCGCCGAAGGAGACCTGGGTGCGCAGGGTCGGCTTGTCGAAGATCATCGCGACCGACTGCGGACCGGCCAAGGGCTTGGCGTCGTAGGGCGCCCGCTTCATGGCGGCGGCGAGGTCGAGCACCTCGGCCTGCTCGGCCGGGCTCAGGTCGTCGTCGCGCAGGAAGTGGCGCAGCACGGGCACGGGCACCTCACACCTCCGCGGCGTCGAGGATGCCCGGCCACGCCTGCAGGAAGGCGGCAGCGTCGTCGTCGGTCAGCACCAGCGGCGGTGCCAGGCGGATGCGCTGCGGCGTGGTCATGTTGATGATGAAGCCGGCGTCCTGCGCCGCCTCCACGACCGCAGCCGCGGACTCCGACGCCAGGTCGAGACCGATCAGCAGACCCTCACCACGCACCTCGGTGACCCGGGGGTCGGCGGCCAGGCCGTCGCGGATCTTCTGGCCCAGGACGGTGACGTGCTCGAGCAGTCCCTCGGCCTCGATGGTGTCGAGCACCGCGAGCGCAGCCGCGCACGCGACGGGGTTGCCACCGAAGGTGGTGCCGTGGTTGCCCGGCTGGAGCAGGTCGGCGGCCCGACCGAGCCCGATGACGGCGCCGATCGGGAAGCCGCCCCCCAGGCCCTTGGCGAGGGTGACGACGTCGGGCACGACACCGTGCCGCAGGTGCGCCAGCCAGTCACCAGTGCGCCCGATGCCACTCTGCACCTCGTCGAACCACAGCAGCGCGCCGTGCTCGTCGGCGACGCGGCGCGCCGTGGCGAGGTAGCCCTCGGGCGGCACCAGGACGCCGGCCTCGCCCTGGATCGGCTCCAGGCAGATGGCCGCAGTCTCGTCGGTCACGGCGGCGGCGAGCGCGTCGGCGTCGCCGTACGGGACGAAGGTGACGTCACCGGGCAGCGGCTCGAACGGCTCGCGGTAGGCGGCCTTCGAGGTCAGCGCGAGCGCGCCCATGGTGCGGCCGTGGAATCCGCCCTCGGCCACGACCACGTGGGTGCGGCCGGTGCGCCGGGTGAGCTTGAAGGCCCCCTCGTTGGCCTCGGCGCCGGAGTTGGCGAAGAAGACCTTGCCGCCCCCCAACTCCGACACAGCCCCGCCGACGAGGGCGAGCAGCCGCTCGGCCAGCTCCACCTGGGGGCCGGTGGTGAAGAAGTTGGAGACGTGCCCGAGGGTCTGCAGCTGCTCGGTCACCGCACCGACCAGGGCGGGATGGCCGTGCCCGAGGGAGTTGACCGCGATGCCGGCCAGGAGGTCGACGTACTCCTTGCCGTCCTCGTCCCACACGTGGGTGCCCTCGCCGCGCACCAGCGCGAGCTTGGGCGGGCCGAAGGTGTTCATCAGGGCGCCGGTGTAGCGGCTGGTCAGGTCGCTCACTTCTTCACCGCCTTCTGCCGGGCCTTGCGGACCTTGGTGTCGACGCCGGGCAGCACCTGGGTGCCGACGCCCTCGTCGGTGAAGAGCTCCAGCAGCACGGCGTGCGGCTCGCGACCGTCGACGACGGTGGCGCGCGGGACGCCCTCGGCGACGGCCTTGCGGCAGGCCTCCATCTTGGGGACCATCCCGCTGGCCAGCGTCGGGAGCATCTCCCCCAGCGTCTCCGGGCTGATCTCGTAGATCACGTCGTCGCTGTCGGGCCAGTCACGGTAGAGACCCTCGACGTCGGTGAGGACGAGCAGCTTCTCCGCGCCGAGCGCGACGGCCAGCGCGGCCGCGGCGGTGTCGGCGTTGACGTTGTGGACCGCGCCGTGGACGTCGGGCGCGACGCTGGAGACCACCGGGATGCGGCCGGCCTCGATGATGTCGCGCACCGCCTCGGGGCGGACCTTGGCAACCTCGCCGACCAGGCCGAGATCGACCTCCTCGCCGTCGACGATGGTGTTGGTCGGCTCGGCGGTGAACAGGCCGGCGTCCTCGCCGGACATGCCGACCGCGAGCGGGCCGTGGCTGTTGATGAGGCCGACCAGCTCGCGCTGGACCTGGCCCACGAGCACCATGCGCACGACGTCCATCGCCTCGGGCGTGGTCACGCGCAGGCCGCCGCGGAACTCCGACTCGATGTCGAGCTTGCCGAGCATCTTGGAGATCTGCGGGCCGCCGCCGTGGACGACCACGGGCTTGAAGCCGGCGAAGCGGAGGAAGGCGATGTCCTCGGCGAAGGCGCGCTTGAGGTCGTCATCGGTCATCGCGTTGCCGCCGTACTTCACCACCACGACCTTGCCGTGGTAGCGCTTGAGCCATGGGAGGGCTCCGGCCAGCACCGTCGCCTTGTCGGGGTCGGCGGGCTGCACCTCGCTGAAGTGCATGTTCTGGGGGTCAGTGGCGGGATGGCTCATGAGGAGTAGGCGCTGTTCTCGTGGACGTAGGCGTGGGTGAGGTCGTTGGTCCAGACCGTGGCCCGCTCGGACCCGGACTTGAGGTCGATGGTCACGCTGACCTCGCGCGGCTTGAGGTCGACCGTCGCGGGGTCGGCGTGCGGGGTGGACTGCTTGCAGACCCAGACGCCGTTGATGGCGACGTCGAGGTCGGCGGGGTCGAAGGTCGCGTCCGTGGTGCCGATGGAGGCGAGCACGCGGCCCCAGTTGGGGTCGTTGCCGAAGACCGCGGCCTTGAACAGGTTGCTGCGGGCGACGCTGCGCGAGACCTCGACGGCCTCGTCCTCGGTGGCGGCGTTGAGGGTGGTGATCGCGATCTCGTGGTCGGCGCCCTCGGCGTCCTTGAGCAGCTGCATCGCCAGGTCGGTGCAGGCCTGGGTGAGCGCGGCGGTGAAGTCCTCGAGGCTGGGCGTGATGCCGCTGGCGCCCGAGGCCAGGAGGCTCACCGTGTCGTTGGTCGACATGCAGCCGTCGGAGTCGAGACGGTCGAAGGAGACGCGGGTCGCGGCGCGCAGCGCGGTGTCGAGGTCGGCTGCCGGGACGACTGCGTCGGTGGTCAGCACCACCAGCATCGTGGCCAGCTGGGGTGCGAGCATGCCGGCGCCCTTGGCCATCCCACCGATGCTCCACCCGGCACCCTCCACGACGACCTGCTTGCTGACCGAGTCGGTGGTCATGATCGCCTCGGCCGCGTCCGTGCCGCCCTCGGCGGAGAGGGCCGCCGCCGCCGCGTCGACACCGGCGAGCAGGTCGTCGCGGTCGTTGAGCATGCCGATCAGGCCGGTGGAGCAGACGACCACGTCGATCGCGCCGATGCCGAGGTGGTCGGCGACGCGCTCGGCGGTGGCGTGGGTGGTCTGGAAGCCCTCGGCACCGGTGTAGCAGTTGGCGCCGCCGGAGTTGATGACGACCGCGCGGACGGTGCCGTCCTTGACGACCTCCTTGCTCCACAGGATCGGGTTGGCCTGGCAGCGGTTGGCCGTGAAGACCGTCGCGGAGTCGAAGGTCGGACCCTGGTTGACGACCAGGGCCACGTCCTTGGCGCCGGTGGACTTGAGGCCGGCGGCGACGCCGGCGGCGGAGAATCCTGCGGGGGCGGTGATGCTCACGGGGCGAGTCCGATCGTGGTCAGGCCCGTGCCCTCGTCGAGGCCGAGCGCGAGGTTCATGCACTGCACGGCGGCGCCGGCGGTGCCCTTGGCGAGGTTGTCGACGGCGCCGACGGCGACGAGTCGTCGCGCGGCCTCGTCGACGGTCACCTGCACGTGCACGGCGTTGGAGCCGGTCACGGACTGGGTCTGCGGCCACTGGCCGGCGGGCAGGACGTGGACGAACGGCTCGTCGGCGTACGCCTTCGCGTAGGTCTCGTGGGCCTCCTCGGCGCTCACGTCGCGTGCCAGCGCGGCCGAGCAGGTGGCCAGGATGCCGCGCGACATGGGGACCAGCAGCGGGGTGAAGGACACCGCGACGGTGCCCTCGACCAGGCCCGAGAGGTTCTGGGTGATCTCGGGGGTGTGCCGGTGCGTGCCGCCGACGCCGTACGCCGAGGCGTTGCCCATGATCTCGCTGCCCAGCAGGTGCGGCTTCGCGGCCTTGCCGGCTCCGGAGGTGCCGCTGGCGGCGACCACGACGACGTCGGGCTCGACGAGGCCGGCGGCGACGGCGGGCGCCAGGGTCAGCGTGGAGACGGTCGGGTAGGCCGCCGTAGAAGGCCTCCCACGCCGAGGCGTCCTGGAGACGGAAGTCGGCGCCGCAGTCGACGACGACGGTGTCGTCACCGAGCTGGGCGGCGATCGGGCCGGACTGACCGTGCGGCAGCGCGAGGAAGACGACGTCGTGGCCGGAGAGCACCTCGAGGGTGGTCTCCTCCAGGACGCGGTCGGCCAGCGGCACGAGGTGCGGCTGGAGGCCGCCGAGCGGCTGCCCGGCGTTGGAGGCCCCGGTCAGGGCCCCGATCTCCACGTCGGGGTGCGCGAGGAGGTGGCGCAGCAGCTCACCTCCGGCGTACCCGCTGGCTCCGGCGACGGCGACGCGTGTCCGAGTCATGTGCATGACTATACAAAGCCCTGCATGGATATGTGAATCGGGGTCCCGCTCCGACGGAAAGCGGGTGCTCGGTGTCGCTGCCCCGCCCTACGTTGAGCGTCGTGACCCGACTCGACGCCGACTCCTACTGTGCCCACCTGCGCCGGGAGTCAACCAGGATCCGTGACGTGCTGGCACTCACCCCGGCGGCGGCCCGCGTGCCGTCGTGCCCGGACTGGGACGCCGACGACCTGCTGTGGCACCTGACCGAGGTGCAGTGGTTCTGGGGCGAGGTGGTCGCGGGCCGACCCGCGGGCCCGCCCGAGGAGCACCCCGAGCGACCGGGCTCGCGAGAGGCACTGCTGACGTTCTTCGACGAGGTCTCCGATCGTCTGTGCTCGCTGCTCTCGACCGCGGGGCCGTACGAGCAGGCCTGGTCGTGGGCCGACGAGCAGACCGTCGGATTCACCCAGCGCCGTCAGGCGCACGAAGCGATGATCCACCGACTCGATGCCGAGCTGTGCGCGGCTGCGTCCGGAGGCGAGGTCACCGCCCTGCCGGCCGACCTCGCTGCCGACGGCGTCGCCGAGCTCGTCGAGGTGATGTACGGCGGCGAGCCACCGACCTGGGGCGTGTTCACGCCCGACGGGCACCTCACCGCACTCGAGCTGACCGACACCGGCCACCGGCTCGTCGTCCGGACCGGCCGCTTCGTCGGCACCGACCCCGACAGCGGGACCGCCCTGGACGTGGCGCACCTGGTGCGGGTCGAGGACGACGTCCCGGCGGACGCGACCGTGACGGGCACCGCCGCCCACCTCGACGCCTGGCTGTGGAACCGCCGAGACGACAGCGGCATCGAGGTCAGCGGCTCCCCCGAGGCCTACCGCGCGTTCCGCGGAGCCGTCGGTGAGCCGCTGACCTGAGTGCCGTGCGGCCAGCCGGGATCAGGCGCGCTGGCTGGCCCCGGTGCGCTCCGCCGCGAGGGCGACCGCGGCCTCCCGGGCCGAGGTGGTGTCCTCGTCGGTGAGGGTGCGGTCGGGTGCACGGAAGCGCAGCGCGAAGGCGAGCGACTTGCGTCCCTCACCCAGCTGCTCGGAGCGGTAGACGTCGAAGAGCCGGATCGACTCCAGCAGCTCGCCGGCGCCCTCGCGCAGCGCCGCCTCCACGTCGGCGGCCGCGACGGACTCGTCCACCACCAGGGCGACGTCCTCCTTGGCCGCGGGGAACGTCGAGAACGTCGGCGCCTGCCGCAGGTGCACGGCGTGCTCGATCAGCACGTCGAGGTCGACCTCGGCCGCCACCGAGCGGGCCGGCAGTCCGAAGGTCGTGCAGACCCGGGGGTGCAGCTCCCCCGCGTGGCCGACCGAGGTGCCGCCGAGCAGCAGCTCGGCGCAGCGACCGGGGTGCCACGGGGCCAGTGCGGCCGGACGGGTGGTCAGCTCGAGACCGAGGGCGTCGGCGACCTGGCGCACGGCCTCGACCGCGTCGGACCACTCCACCGGACGTCCCTCGCCCCACCAGCCGGAGGGGTCGGCCTCGCCCGCGGCCACGAGTCCGAGGTGCAGCGGCTGCTCGGGCAGTGCCTCGAGCAGCGAGTCGAGCTCGGCGTCGGTGGGCCGGCGGTCGACGGGCAGGATCGGGGCGCCCTCGGTGGCCCGCGGCAGCGTCACCGTGGCGGTCTCGAAGAGCGCGACCGAGCCGGCCCCCAAGCCCACGTTGCGACCGGCGGTGCGCAGCAGCGCCGGCAGCAACGTGGTCGTCATCGCCGGTGCTTCGTGGCTGAGGGGGTTGGAGAGCCGCAGCACCGTGCGCCGCGGGTCGTCGGCCTCCAGGCCCAGCGCGTCGAGGTCGCCCTCCCCCACGAACGGGAAGTCCACGACCTCGACCCAACCGGCCCCGGCCAGCGTGCGGCCGATGCGACGGCGCAGCTGCTGGGGACGGGTCAGCCCTCGCCCACCGGGGGCGGGGGGCAGGACCGACGGGATGGTGTCGTAGCCCACCAGCCGCACGACCTCCTCGACCAGGTCGTGGGGGTCGGTGACGTCGGGACGCCACGGCGGCGGCGTCGCGGTGAGCGTCGCACCGTCGACCGTGACCCCGCAGCCGACCGCCTCGAGGTGGGCGACCACGGTGTCGGTGTCGATCGGCAGGCCCGAGACCCGCGCGGGGAGGTCGGTCGCCATCGAGACGCGCGGCTGCGCCGGCGGGGCGCCCACGACGGTCACGCCCGGCTCGACCGTGGCTCCGCCGTACGTCGTGAGGAGCTCGACCACGCGGTCGGCCGCGGCCTCGCAGATCGTGGGGTCGACACCGCGCTCGTTGCGCTTGCCGGCCTCGGAGGTGATCTTGTGTCGACGACCTGTGCGGAACATCGAGACCGCGTCCCAGTGGGCCGACTCGACGAGCACGCGGGTGGTGGTCTCCGAGATCTCGGTGGACTCTCCGCCCATGACGCCACCCAGGCCGATCGGGCCGGAGTCGTCGGTGACGACGAGGTCCTCGACGCTCATGGTGCGACGGGTGCCGTCGAGCGTGGTGAGCTGCTCCCCGTCGGTGGCGCGGCGCACGACGATCGGGCCCTGCAGCTTGTCGGCGTCGTAGCCGTGGATCGGGCGGCCGGTCTCGAGCATGACGTAGTTGGTGACGTCGACGGCCAACGAGATGGGGCGCATGCCGGAAGCGGTAAGCCGCTGGGCGATGAAGTCCGGGGTCGGGGCGGAGGGGTCGAAGCCGGAGACGGTGCGCGCGACGAAGACCGGGCAGCCCGACGGGTCCTCGACGCGGACCGGGTAGCCGGCGTCGTCCGCGGCCGGGGTGTCGCGCAGCGCCGGGTCGGCGAAGCCGGAGGCGCCGGCGACCGAGACGGCCACCTCGCGGGCGATGCCGCGCAACGACAGGGCGTAGGCGCGGTCGGGGTTGACCTCGAACTCGATGACCTCCTCGTCGAGACCGAGGACGCCGCGGGCGTCCTGACCGGGCTCACCGGCGCCCTCGGGCAGCACGATGATGCCGTCGTGGTCCTCGCCGAGGTTGAGCTCGCGCGCCGAGCAGATCATCCCGGCCGAGACGTGGCCGTAGGTCTTGCGCGCGCTGATCTCGAAGCCGCCGGGCAGCACTCCCCCGGGCAGCACGGTGACGACCAGGTCGCCCGGCTCGAAGTTGTGGGCGCCGCAGACGATGCCCTGGGGCTCGCCGGTGCCGTTGGCGTCACCGACGTCGACGGTGCACCAGTTGATGGTCTTGCCGTTCTTCTGCGGCTCGGGCTCCATCGTGAGCACCCGGCCCACCACCAGCGGGCCGGAGATGTCGGCGCCGGCCGACTCGATGGCCTCGAGCTTGAGGCCGGTGAGGGTGAGTCGCGCGGTGAGCTCGTCGGTGGTCGTGCCGTCGGGGACGTCGACGTACTCGAGGATCCAGGACTTGGGGGCCTTCATCGTGTGTCTCTTCCCAGCTCAGATCTCGGTGCCGAACGCGGCGCTGAAGCGGACGTCGCCCTCGAAGAGGGGGCGCAGGTCCTCGAGGTTGTGGCGGAACATGAAGCTGCGGTCGATGCCCATGCCGAACGCGAAGCCGGAGTAGCGCTCCGGGTCCACGCCGCAGGCGACCAGCACGCGCGGGTTCACGACACCGCAACCGCCCCACTCGATCCAGCCCTCGCCACGGCAGGTGCGGCAGGCGTCGGCGTCGGCGTCGACACCACGGCAGACGAAGCAGCGCACGTCGACCTCGGCCGAGGGCTCGGTGAAGGGGAAGTACGACGGCCGGAACCGGGTGTCGATGCCCTCGCCGAACAGCTGAGCGGCCAGGTGGTCCAGCGAGCCCTTGAGGTGGGCCATGGTGATGCCCTCGTCGACGACGAGGCCCTCGACCTGGTGGAACATCGGGCTGTGGGTGGCGTCGTACTCGTCGGTGCGGAAGACCCGCCCGGGGCAGGCGACGTAGATCGGAGGGGTGCGGGTGAGCATGGTGCGGGCCTGCACCGGCGAGGTCTGGGTGCGCAGCACGACGTGACGGTCGGCCGGCTCGGTCCAGAAGGTGTCCTGCATGGTGCGCGCCGGGTGGTCGGGGCCGAGGTTGAGGGCGTCGAAGTTGAGCCACTCCGCCTCCACGACCGGGCCCTCCGCGATCTCCCAGCCCATCGCCACGAAGATGTCGGCGATCAGTTCGGACTGCAGGGTGATCGGGTGCCGCCCGCCACGGCGGCGGCGGTCGGTGGGCAGCGTGACGTCGACCGTCTCCTCGACCAGCATCCGCTCCTCGTGCTCGGCCTCGAGCACCGCCTGGCGCGCGGCGATGGCCTGGTTGATCGCACCGCGGGCCTGGCCGACGCGCTGGCCGGCCTCCTTGCGCGCCTGCGGCGGCAACGCGCCGATCTCGCGGTTGGCCAGGGCCAGGGGCGAGCGGTCACCCGCGTGCTCGAGGCGCACCTGCTTGAGGGCCTCGAGGTCGGCGGCCGCCTCGATCGCGGCGATCGCCGCGTCGCGGGCCTCCGCCACCTGCTCGGCCTGGAGCGGGGTGACCTCGACGGGGTCGTACTCGGTGTTCGGGCCCGACATGCAGCGCCTTCCTCGGGTGGGCGTCCAGAGCCCCCGGACGGGCCGGGGGCGCGGTCAGTCTAGGAAGGCCTGCCGGCCGGGCGCGAACCGGATGCGCGGTGGTCCTCGACCGGCCAGCGGACGACGACCCGCGCCCCGCCCGCGGGGGCGTCGTCGATGACGACCTCACCGCCGTGCGCCCGGGTCAGGCCACCGACGATGTAGAGCCCCAGGCCCGAGCCGCCGCGCGCACCGTGCTTCCAGAACTTGGTGAACACCTGCCGGCGCAGCGCCTCGGCGATGCCCTCGCCCTCGTCGTCGACCGTCACGACGACGTACGCCGCCCTGCCGGCCCGTCCCGGCTGGTGCTCGAGGGTCACGCGGACGTGGCCGTCGCCGTGGCGCACGGCGTTCTCCACGAGGTTGGTCAGCACCTGGGTCAGCTTGTCGGGGTCCGCGAAGACCCGCGGCAGCTCGTCGTCCGCCGCCAGCTCGACGGTCCGCGAGGTGGCTGCGCGTACCGAGTCGACGACCCTGGTCGCGAGGACCGTGACGTCGGTCGGCCGCGGGTGCAGCTGGAGGCGGCCGGTGTCGATGCGGGCGACGTCGAGCAGCTCGGCGATGAGCCGGCTGAGCCGGTCGGAGTCGGAGTGGACGGTGGTGAGCATCAGCTTCTTCTGCTCGTCGCTGAGGCGGTCCCAGCGGTTGAGCATCGCCTGGACGAAGCCCTTGACCCCCGTCAGGGGCGAGCGCAGCTCGTGGGCGACGGTCGCCACGAGGTCGGAGCGCTCGCGATCCAGACGGGCCCGTCCACGGCCGGAGCGGATGCTGATCGCGACCCGGTCGACCGGTCGATCGGTGGCGGTGCGGTGGATGCGCGCTGCGACGAGGACCTCGCTGCCGTCCGGCAGGGTCCAGGACTGCTCGGGCACGCCGGTGCGGGTGGTCAGCCCGTCGTACGGCCGATGGGCGTCGTACCAGCGACAGCCCTCGGTGTCGCGCAGCAGCAGCACGTCGGCCAGCGGCTGGCCCACCGCCGCGGTCGCGTCGATGCCGAGCATCCGGGCCGCCACGGAGGAGACCATCTCGACGCGCTGGTCGGGTCCGGCGAGGAGCACCCCGTCGGGCAGGGCGTCGACCACCTGCTGCGCACTCGGCTCCACGCCGTCACCCTAGCCGCGTGCGTGAGAGACCTCTCGGCCGTGCGTGAGTGACGGGTCGGCCGTGCGTGAGTGACGGGTCGGCCGTGCGTGGGTGACGGCTCGGCGGTCGGTCAGCGCTGGACGCGGGCGGAGGCGTAGAGGCAGAGCGCTGCGGCGGTGGAGAGGTTGAGCGACTCGGCCTTCCCGTGGATGGGGATGGCGACCCGGTGGTCGGCAGCGGCGGCGAGGTCGTCGGGCAGGCCCCAGGCCTCGTTGCCGAAGAGCCAGGCGGTGGGGCGGGCGAGCAGCTCGTCGGCCTCGAAGAGATCGACCTCACCGGCGCCGTCAGAGGCGAGGACGACCAGGCCGGCGGCCTGCGCGGCGCGCACGGCGGCGAAGGGGTCGGGCTCGACCGCGACGGGCAGGTGGAAGGCGCTGCCGACGCTGGCACGCAGCGTCTTGGGGTTGTAGAGGTCGACCGAGCTGCCGGCCACCACGACCGAGTCGGCGCCGGCGGCGTCGGCGCAGCGCACGACGGTGCCGGCGTTGCCGGGGTCACGGACGTCGGCGCAGATGGCGACGAGGCGTGACTGCTCGGTGACGGCTCGCTCGAGCGGCACGTCGACGAAGCGGCACACGGCCACGACGCCCGCCGGGCTGACCGAGTCGCTGAGCGCGGCCAGGGCACGCTCGTCGACGAGGGTGCGGCGTACGTCGGCGGGCAGGTCGGGCACCAGCCCGACCGCGTCCGGGCGGCACAGGACCTCCTCGACGCAGCCGGCTGCGAGGGCCCCCTCGACGGCCTTCGGACCGTCGGCGAGGAAGAGCCGCCGCTCCGATCGCTCGGAACGGCGGCTCAACCGACGCAGCTGCTTGACGCGAGGGTTGCTCGCGGCCAGCGGGGTCTGCGTCACGGGGTGACTCAGGCCGAGACCTTGGGCGCGTTGACGTCCTCGGGCAGGGCGGCCTTGGCGGTCTCGACGAGCGCGTTGAACGCGGCGACGTCGTTGACGGCCAGGTCGGCCAGGATCTTGCGGTCGACCTCGACGCCGGCCAGGTTGAGGCCCTGGATGAAGCGGTTGTAGGTCATGCCCTGCGCACGCGCGGCGGCGTTGATGCGCTGGATCCAGAGGCGACGGAAGTTGCCCTTGTTCTTGCGCCGGTCGTTGTAGTTGTAGACCAGCGAGTGGGTGACCTGCTCCTTGGCCTTGCGGTACAGGCGCGAGCGCTGGCCGCGGTAGCCGCTGGCGCGCTCGAGGGTGGTCCGACGCTTCTTCTGGGCGTTCACTGCGCGCTTGACGCGTGCCATGTCAGTACTCCTTGGTGCTCGTGAGGTTCAGGGGTGGGTCAGCGACCCAGCAGCTTCTTGGCGCGCGGGACGTCGGCCTTGGCCAGCTCGACGGTGCCGGTCATCCGGCGGGTGACCTTGGAGGGCTTCTTCTCCAGGTTGTGGCGCTTGCCGGCCTTCTCACGAAGGATCTTGCCGGAGCCGGTGACGCGGAAGCGCTTGCCGGCGCCGGAGTGCGACTTGTTCTTGGGCATGGTGGTGCCTTTCGTTGTCCTGCCTGACCGGTGGGTCAGGCGTCGATCTCGGGGTCGAGGTTCTCGGAGCGACCGCGCGGCTTGGCCTCGGTGCTGCGGGGGGCGTTCGCGGCGGTGCGCTCGGCCTTCTCCTCCGCGTCGCTGGCGGCCTTCTCCGCGGCGGCGGCCGACTTGGCGGCCTTCACCTCGGCCTTGGCCTCGGCCTTCTTCTTGTGCGGGCCGAGGACCATGATCATGTTGCGGCCGTCCTGCTTGGGGGCCGACTCCACGAAGCCGAGGTCGGTGACGTCCTCGGCGAGCCGCTGGAGCAGCCGGAAGCCCAGCTCGGGGCGGTGCTGCTCGCGACCGCGGAACATGATCGTGATCTTGACCTTGTCGCCGGCCTTGAGGAAGCGCACGACGTGACCCTTCTTGGTCTCGTAGTCGTGCGCGTCGATCTTCGGCCGGAGCTTCATCTCCTTGATGATGACGTTGGTCTGGTTCCGGCGCGCCTCGCGGGCCTTCTGGGCGTTCTCGTACTTGAACTTCCCGTAGTCCATGAGCTTGCAGACCGGGGGGCGCGCGGTCGGGGCGACCTCGACCAGGTCGAGGTCGGCCTCCTGCGCCAGGCGCAGCGCGTCGGCCGTCGGCACGATGCCGACGGTCTCTCCGTTGGGGCCAACGAGGCGGACCTCGGAAACCCGGATCCGGTCGTTGATTCGCAGCTCGGTGCTGATGTGTCCTCCTGGGGCTCGATGACAAGCGGAACCCAGTCAGGACACCCCTCCCCGTCACCCGGGGGGTGCATCAGCGAGGGCGCGTGGCTCTCGCGGACCGGACCCGACGACCTGGTGTCCTCGCGGACGGCGGTCGGTGCGGGTGGGAGACGGATCGTGCTGGTCCCCGCTTGGAGATCACTCCCGTCCACCTCGGGCGAGCCCGGGGCAGGCGGAACTGATCGGTCAACACCGAAGACTACCCCGGTGTTCCCCGCCCTCACCAATCGTGGCGCGAGGCGGTGCCCCGGGGGCCGTGCGTGTCGCACGCTCAGGGCCCTCCGGGGCCTCAGCGTCCTCCGGCGGCCTCGAGGGCCTCGAGGGCCTCGGGCCTCCGCGCACGTCGGTCCCGCCAGACCGACACGGCTGCGTCGACGACCAGCACGAGCATCGCACCCGCCACCACGTCCAGCAGCCAGTGGTTCGCCGTCGCCACCACCACGACGGACGTGACCACCGGGTGGGCGACCGCCAACAGACGGACCACCGGCCGGCGGCTGAGCCGCCACACCGCCAGCCCGACCCACACCGCCCAGCCCACGTGGAGCGACGGCATGGCTGCCAGCTCGTTGGTGAGGTGGCCCAGACCGGCGGGCGCGGACGCGTGGTCGGTCCACCAACCGGCCGTCGCGGTGGTGGCCAGCACGTCGACGTACCCCATCAGCCGCGGCGGGGCGACGGGCAGCGCGACATAGACCACCAACCCGATCGCCGAGGCGAGCACCAGCGTCCAGCGCTCCTTGGAGTACGCCGATGACCGTGACCACCACAGCCACAGCAGCACCGCGGGCGTGACGGTGTAGTGGCCGACGGAGTACCAGTAGGAGGCGGCGACGGCCAGGACGTGGTGGGAGGCCAGCCAGGTCGACCAGGCCCACTCCAGGTCGAGGCCCACCAGGCGCTCGACGTGGAGGATCTGGGCAGCCCGGTCGCTCGCGGCGGCGAGGTCGTCGTCGGCGAGCAGCCGGCCCACGGAGTAGCCGGCGTAGAGCAGCGCCACCACCAGCAGCTCGCGCGCGCCCGAACGCCAGCGCACCTCGGTCGATCGCGTCTCGACGACCTGCTCGCGCTCGGTCTCGGACTGCCGGCGGACGGCGGTACTCACGAAGGAGGGCTCCTCGGTCACGGTGTCACGCACCGTCACGGACACCTCGTGTCCGCAACTGTGCCGCCTCCCGCGCCGGGATGCGAGCACCTAACCGGGTGCCCCCCCCGGCTCCCGTCGCGCACCCAGGCCACCTGGTCACCCACCCGGGCGAGCCGCCACCCGCGCGCCAGTCCCTCGAGGTCGACACCCTCCACGACCAGCCGGGCCGGGCCGGCCACGTCGACGAGCAGCGCGGCCGCGCCCTCCTGCATCGCCGCCTGCGCCGCCAGCTGCGCGCGCACCGGGACCGGTCGCGCCTCGGGGTCCCACGCCTGCATGGAGGCGGTGTGGGTGAAGGACAGCAGCGCGGTGCGCCCGTCCCGACCGGTGAGCAGGACCGCCGCCATGTCGCTGGACTTGTCCCGGGCCAGCCCGTCGTCGCCGACCTCCACCTCGCCGAGGACCGCCACGACCGGCACGAGCAGACGGGCACCCTGGAGCGCCTCGAGGCAGGCGGGGAGCAGGGCACGCCGCTCCTGGGGGTCGTGGGCGGCGGCGTACGCCGTGAGCGCGGAGCGCAACCGCGGGTCGTCGCCCCCCTCGTCGTCGGGGAACTCGCTGCCCAGCAGGCGGCGGGCGTTGTCCGGTGCGCTCACGCGGCCATCCTCTCAGTCGTCTGCTCAGCCGCCGCTGCCAGCCGTTCCTGTGGCAGGGTTGAGGGGTGGACGACGCCGCCTGGACCGCCCTCGCCCTGGCCCTCACGATCGTGGGGGGCCTCTACACCTGGCGCGCCTACCGCCGTCGCGGGCTGACCGCCGGCATGCGCGGTGCCGGTCTGACGCTGCTCGTGCCGGCGGCGTGGCTGACCGACACGCTGCGGATGTTCACCCGGATCGTCGACGCCGTGGGCGACTGGGCGCTCGGGCTGGTGTTCTCCCCGCTAGTCTGGGTCGGCGTGGTGCTCGGCGGCCTGGGGGCTGCGCTGCTCGTCGTCAGCGGCATCCTCACCTCGCGCCAGCTCGGCACGACCGCACGCTCCGGGTCGGGGGCCGGCAGCGCTCCGAAGGAGGTCGGCCCCGCCGAGCGTCGCGCGAAGGGCGAGCCGGCCATCGACGACGACCTGGCCGACATCGAGGCGCTGCTGCGTCGCCGGGGCATCTCCTGACGGCCCACTCCTCCGCCGTTCCCGAGCGGGTCCTCGAGGAGGTCCTGCGGCGCCCGGCATCGTGCGGGGAGGCTCGGCTCCTGCGCCTGGACGGCCCCTCCGGCTCGGGCAAGACGACGCTGGCGCGCGAGCTCTCGAGGCTGGCCCTGCGCCGAGGCGTCGGGTGCCGGGTGCTGCACATGGACGCGATGTACGACGGGTGGGACGGCCTGCCCGAGGTGCACACCCAGCTGGCCACGCTGCTGCCGCCACTCGCCGAGGGTCGTCCCGGCCGGTACCGCGTCTACGACTGGCGACTGGGTCGCTACCGCCGCACCGTGGAGGTGCCGCCCGTGCCGCTGCTGGTGCTCGAGGGTGTGGGGTCCGGCCACCCGACGTACGACGCGCTGAGCACGCTGCTGGTGTGGCTGGAGGCGCCGCTGGCGCTGCGTCGCGAGCGGGCCCTGGCGCGCGACGGCGACGACTTCGCCCCGCACTGGGAGGCGTGGGCCGCGTCCGAGGGCGAGGTGCTCGCCCGGGACCGGACCCGTGACCGGGCCGACCTGCGCCTCGACACGACGGACGTGGCGGTCAGTCCCGAGGCTGGTTGACCAGCGCGCGCAGCTGCCTGGCGGCCGTGGCCGACCGGGACCCGTCCGACCCCTGGATGCCCATGGCCGAGCAGGTGGTGCCGTCGGCGAGGTCGAGGGTGACCCACGGCGCCCCGGGAGGGAGACGCACCGCGACGACCTGCTCCCACGCGAGCACGCGGCGGCGGTAGCCGTTGACCACCACCAGCGCCTCGGGGGTGGCCACGACCCGCGAGCGCATCAGGGCGTTGAGGCAGGCGAAGCCCAGCCCGGCGACGGCGAGCACCGTGAAGATCTGCAGGCCGGTGAAGCTGTCCTGGGTCTCCTGGTCGAAGGAGAGCCACGCGGCTGCGAACACGACGAGCAGCCCGACGCCGAGGACGGCGCCGACGATCCGGGGGCCCAGCGGGCGCCAGGTCACCGGCAGGGCCGGGACCTGGGCCGCGGGCTCAGAGGCGGCAGGCATGGATGTCGGTGAGGAGGATGCCGCGGGCGCCGAGGCCGTACAGCTCGTCCATCAGCCGCTGGGCGCCGTCCCTGGGGACCATCGCCCGGACCGCGGACCAGCCCTCCTTGTGCAGGGGCGCGACCGTCGGGCTCTCGATGCCCGGCGTCAGCTCGACCGCGGCCTCGACCTGCTCGGTCGGGATGTCGTAGTCCATCATCACGTAGCTGCGGGCGACCAGGACGCCCTCGAGCCGGCGGCGGAAGACCTCCAGCCCGGCCGGGGCCTCGCCGCTGCGGGTGATGAGCACCGCCTCGGACTCCAGGATCACCTCGCCGAAGACCTCCAGGCCGGCGCGGCGCAGCGTCGAGCCGGTCTCCACGACGTCGGCGATGGCGTCGGCCACGCCGAGCTGGATGCTGGTCTCGACCGCCCCGTCGAGCCGGACGACGGTCGCCTCGATGCCGCGCTCCTCGAGGAAGGCGCGGACGACGCCGACGTACGACGTGGCGATCCGCATGCCGGCGAGGTCGGCGACGTCGGAGAACCGACCGGCGGGACCGGCGAAGTGGAAGCGGCTGCGCCCGAAGCTAAGCTGCAGGGCCTCCTCGGCCTTGGCCCCGGAGTCGGCGAGCAGGTCGCGGCCGGTGACGCCGACGTCGAGGGTGCCCTCACCGACGTACAGCGCGATGTCGCGGGGGCGGAGGTAGAAGAACTCGACGCCGTTCTCGGCGTCGACGAGGGTCAGCTGCTTGGAGTCGCTGCGCTGGCGGTAGCCGGACTCGCGCAGCATCTCGGTGGCCGACTCCGAGAGCGACCCCTTGTTGGGGACGGCGACCCGGAGCAGCCGCTGGTCGGTGTCGCCGGTCGTGGTGCCGGGCGTGAGGGCAGTCATGGGTGACCTCTCAGAGGTGGGCGTAGACGTCGTCGAGCTCGATGCCGCTGGCGAGCATCAGGCACTGGGCGTGGTAGAGCAGCTGGCTGATCTCCTCGGCCGCCCGCTCGCGGCCCTCGTGCTCGGCGGCCATCCACGACTCGGCGGCCTCCTCGACCAGCTTCTTGCCGATCGCATGGACGCCGGCGTCGAGCTGCTTGACGGTGCCGGAACCGTCGGGACGGGTACGCGCCTTCTCGCTGAGCTCGGACCAGAGCTCGTCGAACGTCTTCACGGCTCAGAGCCTAGGCGCTCACGCGGCACGCCCCGATATCCGCGTGCCTCGTGGGACGGCGTACGTGAGGCGGACCACGACGTCCTGCAGGAGATCGGGTCGGATTCCCTGCAGGACGTCGTGGTCGAGCCCGCCGGTCGTGGTCAGCCGCGGATCTGCTTGATCGAGCGGGCCGTCAGCAGGGCGGCCGAGGTGGCCTCGTAGCCCTTGTCCTCCTTCGACCCCTCCAGGCCGGCCCGGTCGAAGGCCTGCTCGTCGGTGTCGCAGGTGAGGACGCCGAAGCCGATCGCGACGGTGTGGTCCAGCGCGACGCGCGTCAGGCCGTCGGTGGCCGCGGAGCAGACGTACTCGAAGTGCGGGGTGCCGCCGCGGATGACGACGCCGAGGGCGACGACCGCGTCGTAGCCCTTGCCGGCAAGCGCCGAGGCCACGACCGGCAGCTCGAAGGTGCCCGGCACCCGCTCGAGACGGTGCTCGGCGACGCCGTGCGCCTCCAGGGCGCGCCGGGTGCCGGCCAGCAGGCCGTCCATGACCTCGGTGTGCCAGGAGGCGGCGACGACCGCGACGCGCAGGTCGCTGCAGTCGACCGGCTCGGTGGTGGGGGCTCCGTGTCCGGCCATCTCAGGCTCCGTCCTTGATCAGCTCGTCGTTGTCGCGGTGGTGCGGCTCGTCGGCCAGGCCGGGCAGCACGTGGCCCATCCGGTCGCGCTTGGTCAGCAGGTAGGCGAGGTTGTGGTCGTTGGGGTGCGGCGTGAGCGGCACCCGCTCGGTGACGGTGATGCCGAAGTCCTCGAGGTTGCTGATCTTGTCCGGGTTGTTGGTCATCAGCCGCACCTGCTCGACACCGAGGTCGCGCAGGACCTGGGTGGCCGTGCCGTAGTGCCGGGCGTCAGCGGGCAGGCCGAGCTCGAGGTTGGCGTCCACGGTGTCGCGGCCGCCGTCCTGGAGCTGGTAGGCCTGCAGCTTGGCCAGCAGGCCGATGCCGCGGCCCTCGTGGCCACGCAGGTAGATGACGACGCCGCGGCCCTCCTCCACGACCCGCTCCAGCGCCTCCTCGAGCTGTGGTCCGCAGTCGCAGCGGTGGCTGCCGAAGACGTCGCCGGTGAGGCACTCCGAGTGCACCCGGGTGAGCACCGGCGCGCCGTCGCGCAGCGACTCGGGGTCGCCGTGCACCAGGGCGATGTGCTCGGACCCGTCGACGGTGATGCGGTAGCCGAAGGCCGTGAACTCCCCCGCCCGCGTGGGCAGCCGGGTGACCGCCCTGCGCTCCACGAGGTTCTCGTGGCGACGGCGGTAGCGGACGAGGTCCTCGATGCTGATCATCGCCAGCCCGTGCTCGTCGGCGAACTCGCGCAGCTCCGGGCCGCGCTTCATGGTGCCGTCGTCGTTGACGACCTCGACCAGCACGCCGGCCGGCGTCAGGCCGGCCATCCGGGCCAGGTCCACGGCGGCTTCGGTGTGCCCGCGGCGTACGAGGACACCGCCCTCGCGGTAGCGCAGCGGGAAGACGTGTCCGGGGCGGGTGATCTCCCACGGCTCGGTCGCGGAGTCGGCGAGCACGCGGGCGGTGCGGGCACGGTCGGCGGCGGAGATGCCGGTGGAGACCCCGTCGCGGGCGTCGACCGAGAGCGTGTACGCCGTGCGGTAGGCGTCCTTGTTGTGCGGGGTCATCAGCGGGATCTCGAGGCGGTCGAGCATCTCGCCGGGCATCGGCACGCAGATGACGCCGCTGGAGTGGCGGATCGTCCAGGCCATCAGCTCGGGGGTCGCCTTGGAGGCGGCGAAGATGATGTCGCCCTCGTTCTCGCGGTCCTCGTCGTCGACCACGACCACGGCCTTCCCGGCGGCGATGTCCTCGAGCGCGCGCTCGACGGTGTCGAGGCGGATGGTCCGCAGGGTGGGGTTGTCGTGGGGCGCGTCGGCCTCGTGGCCGTCCTTGGCGCCGTCGATGGTGCTCATGCCTGCTGCTCCTTGCTGTGCTGCTCGCCGGCCGCCGTGGGGAGGTAGGCCGCGACGAGCTTGGCGACGTGCTTGGCGATCACGTCGGTCTCGAGGTTGACCCGGTCGCCGACCTGCCGGTGACCGAGGGTGGTGCGCGCGAGCGTCTCGGGGATGAGGCTCACGGTGAAGCTCGTGGGGCGTGCCTCGACGACGGTGAGGCTGACGCCGTCGACGGTGATGGAGCCCTTGTCGACGAGGTAGCGGCCCATCTCCTCGGGCATCGCGACCTCGACGACCTCCCAGTGCTCGCTGGGGGTGCGGGCCAGGACGGTGCCGACACCGTCGACGTGGCCCTGCACGATGTGGCCGCCGAGACGCTTGTCGGCGGTGACGGCCCGCTCGAGGTTGACGGTGTCGCCGGGGGCGACGCCGTGCAGGCTGGTCCTGTCGAGCGTCTCCTGCATGACGTCGGCGGTCCACGTGTCGTCGGTGCGGGTGGCGACGGTCAGGCAGCAGCCGTTGACGGCGATGCTGTCGCCCAGGCCGGTGCCCTCCAGCACGGTGGTGGCGCGGACGGTGAGGCGGATCGCGTCGCCCTGGTCCTCGACGGACTCGACGGTGCCGAGCTCCTCGACGATGCCGGTGAACATGTCAGTGGTCCTCTCGGTGGGGTCTCGTGGCTCGCTGCGCTCGCACCTCGACCGACGAGGGCGGCACGAGGGGGAGCCGGACATTCGGCTAAGGGCGCGACGTAGACGACGACCTCGTCGACCAGGCCCTCGTGCACGAAGGCAGCGGCCAGGGTCGGGCCGCCCTCGAGGAAGACGTGCTGGCGGTCGCGCTCGCGCAGCGCCTGCAGCGCCAGGTGCGGGTCGCGGGTGCGCAGGTGCACCGTCTCCGCCTGGTCGTCGAGGACGCGGCGATCGGGGGCGAGGTCGCGCAGGCCCATGACGGCGCGCAGCGGCTGGTGCGGCAGCGGCCGGTCGTGGGCGTCGCGCACGGTCAGCTGCGGGTCGTCGACCTCGACGGTGTTGGTGCCGACGAGCATCGTGTCGACGAGCGCCCGGAGCCGGTGGGTGTCGCGCCGCGCGGCGGTGCCGGAGACCCAGCGGCTGGTGCCGTCGGCGGCCGCGCTGCGACCGTCGAGGGTGGTGGCGAACTTCCAGGTGACGAAGGGGCGGCCGGTCTCGACCGCGAAGGTCCAGACCCGGTTGAGGGCGTGGGCGTCGTCGGCGAGCAACCCGTCGACGACCTCGATGCCGGCCACCCGCAGGGTCTCCGCGCCGCCTGCGGCGTCGGGGTTGGGGTCGCGCTGGGCGTGCACCACGCGGCGTACGCCGGCAGCGATCAGCGCCTGGGCGCAGGGGCCGGTGCGGCCGGTGTGGTTGCAGGGCTCGAGGGTGACCACGGCGGTGGCGCCTCGGGCGCGGTCACCGGCAGCGGTGAGGGCGTCGACCTCGGCGTGCGCCGAGCCCGCACCGCGGTGGAACCCCTCGGCCACGGTGCGGCCGTCGTCGTCGAGCAGGACGCAGCCGACGCGGGGGTTGGGGCCGGTGGGCACGCCCGGGGTGGCTGCGAGCTCGAGGGCGCGCCGCATGGCGGTCTCCTCGGCGGCGGTCCACGTGGGGGTGCCCTGGTCGCTCATCGCTCGTCCTCGGTCCGGTCGCGGACCCTGGGGGACGGCGGGCGCTCGCGGCCGTCTCGCGACGGCGCGCGGGTGACCTGCCGCTGCGTGCGCTTCTCATCCGGACTTTGACCGTCGGCCCAGGAATCTCACCTGGTCCACCGGTGACTGGCTGTCACCGGGTCGCGGGCTGCGCGGCCTCTCGGCCACTCACCGCCGGTGCGGAATTTCACCGCCCCCAGAGCACGCGAGCATGTTCACTCGTCTGCGGTAGTCAACCACAGCGCTCGGCGTTTGTTCCCGGTGACCGTGGTCACGTCGCCCCTCAGGCCGCCTCGGCGTGGTCGCCGACCGCGTGGGCCCAGAGCCAGTGGGCCCGATCGCGGTCCAGCGGATCCACCGGCGCGATGATGCGGTAACGCAACCCGTCGGCGATGGCGAGCCACGTGTCCAGGACGTCGTCGTCGCGCTCACCGGTGGCCTCGGCGAGGATGGCGCGCTCCTCGAGGCGCATGTCCCCGACGGTGCCACGTAGCTCAGGGTCCGATCGGCTCAGCTCCACCCACGAGGCCCACAGCCGGGCGGCCAGGACGCCGTCATCGTCGGCCGGCAGGAACCCCTGGGCCCCACGGTCCACCACCTGGCACCGAAGATCCTTCACCCAGGCCTGCGACGCCATCTGGCACATGAGGTGCATGAGGCGCCGCCTCGAACCGTAGTGGTCGCACAACGAACCCAGGCTCATCCGCATGCGGCCCGCGATGGCACGCAGCGACAGCCCGCGTGGGCCGCGCTCCTCCAGGATCAGCTCGGAGACGCCCAGCAGGCCGAACGCGCGTCCGTCGACATCGGTGCGTTTCGGCATGTGTCCATGCCACCACGGATGTGCGTTCGCGGGCGGTGGTCATCCACAGCCAGCCGGGTGCCCCTCAGGGGGGTGGTCTCCGGTTGGACGGACGTCCGTCCAGGGTGGTGACCGGGTCTCTTGGACGGACGTCCGCTCACGGGTGCTGCCGGCCCTATGAACGGACGTCCGTCCAAGCTGATCGGCACCCCACGGGCGACGGGCGACGGGCCGAGGGCAGGATGCCGCGGTCAGTCGCGCGAGTCGGACGCCTTCGCGCGCAGGGCGTTGACCATGGCGTCGGGGTCGTCGGCGGAGAACACGGCGGAGCCGGCAACGAAGGTGTCGGCACCGGCCTCGGCGCAGCGCTCGATTGTCTCCAGCGAGACTCCCCCGTCGACCTGGAGCCAGGTCTCGACGCCGTGCTTGTCCATCAGGGCCCGGGCACGGCGGATCTTGGGCAGCACGAGGTCGAGGAACTTCTGGCCGCCGAAGCCGGGCTCGACGGTCATCAGGAGCAGCATGTCGAGCTCGCCGAGCATGTCCTCGTACGGCTCGACCGGGGTGGCCGGCTTGAGCGCCATCGACGCGCGACCGCCGGCAGCGCGGATCTCGCGGGCCAGGCGGACCGGCGCAGCCGCCGCCTCGACGTGGAAGGTCACCGAGGCACAGCCGGCCTCGACGTACGTCGGGGCGTGCCGGTCGGCGTCGGCGATCATCAGGTGCGCGTCCAGCGGGATGTCGGTGGAGCGGGCCAGCGCCTCGACCATCGTCGGCCCGAAGGTGAGGTTGGGGACGAAGTGGTTGTCCATGACGTCCACGTGGATCCAGTCGGCGCTGGGGATGCGGGCCACCTCGGCCCCGAGGGCGGCGAAGTCGGCGTTGAGGATGCTCGGCGTGATCTGGATACCCACGAGCGGTCATCCTCCCAGATCGTCGCTCACTCCCCCGCCCCAGCCCGGGGCGCTCCTCACACCTCGGGTGCCGACTCCTCACGGCGCAGGGTGACCTCGAGGTCGGCGACCTCGCAGCCCAGCGCCTGGAGCGCACGGACGATCGCCAGGGCGATGACCGGCGCCTTCTGCAGCGGGGCCTCGCGCATCCACGCGCTCAGGTCGGGCGACCACGGCTTCTGCCAGCCCTGCTTCGTCAGGAGGGCCTCGACCTCGGCGGCGGTGTCCCACTCGCCGCCGAAGCTGGTCGAGCCGACGACCTCGGCGATCAGTGCTGTGCGGGCGGCGGTCACCGAGGCCCACCGGTGCGGCGGGGTGGGCGCCTGCTTCCTGAAGAAGGCCTTGCGGGGCTGCTCGACCTGCTCGGCGACGACCAGCACGTCGTCGAGGTCGAGCGCGAGGATCGCGCCGGCGAGGCGGCGGTTGACGTCGTCCCAGGTGCCGCGCATCAGTCGCTCTCCCCCGGTCCCTCGGGCCCGGCCGGGGGATCCGCGCCCTCGGCCTCGTCTCGGTCGGCCCACTCCAGCAGCGGCGTGATGTCCCAGGCTCTCTCGTCGATCCGCTCGTGCAGGTCGCCCAGCTCAGCGAAGCGCTGCGGCACGGTGAAGATCGTGAAGTCGCGGGGGTCGGCGTCATCGACCTCGGCCCAGCGGATCGGGGTGGAGACCCGCGCGTCGGGCAGCCCGCGGACGGAGTACGCCGCGGCGATGGTGTGGTCGCGGGCGTTCTGGTTGTAGTCGACGAAGACCTGCGAGGGGTCGCGGTCCTTCTTCCACCACGTGGTGGTCACGTCGTCGCTGCGCCGCTCGACCTCACGGGCGAAGGCGAGCGCCCCGCGGCGTACGTCCTGGAAGCCGTGGTCGGGGCGGATGCGCACGTAGACGTGCAGCCCCTTGGAGCCGCTCGTCTTGGGGAACCCCTCGACGCCCAGCTCGTCGAGCACCTCGTGGACGACGTGGGCGACCCGCTGGACCGCGGCGTAGTCGCAGTCCGGGCCGGGGTCGAGGTCGATGCGCCACTCGTCGGGTCTCTCGGTGTCGGCGCGCCGGCTGTTCCAGGGGTGGAACTCGACGGTCGACATCTGCACCGCCCAGATCACCTGGGCGAGCTCGGTGACGCAGAGCTCGTCGGCGGTGCGGTTCCAGCGCGGGAACTGCAGCTCGACGGTGTCGATCCAGTCGGGCGCGCCGGCCGGCACCCGCTTCTGGTGGACCTTGTCGCCCGCGAGGCCCTTGGGGAAGCGGTGCAGCATGCACGGGCGCTCGTAGAGCGCGTTCACGATGCCCGGGCCGACGGCCAGGTAGTACTCGACGAGGTCGAGCTTCGTGGCCCCCGACTCCGGGAAGTAGACCCGGTCGGGGTTGGAGACCCGCACCACCTTGTCGTCGACCTCGATCTCGACGGCGGGCGGCTTCGAGGGCATGCCGCGAGCGTAGTGGGCCTCAGGGAAGAGGAGGCGGGTCCTCGCCGACCGCGACGGCGACGCTGCAGGCCGCACGACCCTCGCGCCACTCGCGACGGGTCATCGGGATGCTCAGCTCGACCACCCGGCGGCTGCCGGCAGCGACCTCGGTGTCCACCGTCGCGACGTAGGGCTGGGTGCGAGGGTCGCGCACCCGGTGCACGAACGCGCGGACCATCACCGGGACGTCGCCGCGACCCTCGACGCGCACCGGCACCCGGACCACCGCGGCGCCGTCGTCCCACGCGCAGGACACCTCCCCGGTGGAGACGGCCTCGACCGCCGGGCGCCACGGGCGGGCCCACAGCAGGGCGGCGGCCAGCGCGAGCACGAGGAGCAGCAGGACGAGCACCCCGCCGGGTCGGCTCGTGCGCGTCGTGGTGCTCGGGTGCTCGTCGGTCATCGCGGCGTCCTCAGCGTCCTCAGCGTCCTCAGCCCTTGCGGCGCAGCAGCGCCATGAACATCGCATCGGTCCCGTGCCGATGCGGCCAGAGCTGGAGCGTGCCCTCGAGCGGGCCGTCGCAGTCCTCGACCTGGCTCAGCACCGGACGCAGGTCCACGAGCTCGACGTCGTCGCGCTGCTCGAGCACCTTGGAGACGACTCCCCCGGTCTCCGACAGCGCCGGCGAGCAGGTCGCGTAGAGCACCACTCCGCCCGGACGCGTCGACGTGATCGCGCTGTCGAGGAGGCTGCGCTGCAGCGGCACCAGGCCCCGCAGATCGTTACGACTGCGGCGCCAGCGCGCCTCCGGACGACGCCGCAGCGCCCCCAGACCGCTGCACGGCGCGTCGACCAGCACCCGGTCGAGGCTGCCGGGTCGCACCGGCGGGCGGGTGCCGTCCCCCGTCACCACGAGGTACGACGCTGGGCTGGTCGCCAGGTTGCGGCGCACGAGCCCGGCGCGGTGGTGGGCGCGCTCGACGGCCAGGAGGGCGGCTCCCTGCTGCGCGGCGAGCGCCGCCAGCAGCGCGCTCTTGCCACCGGGGCCGGCGCACCAGTCGGCCCAGCGCCGGTCGTCCCCGTCGAGGTCGGCGCCCGCCAGGGCGAGCGCGACCAGCTGGGAGCCCTCGTCCTGCACCCCGGCTCGGCCCTCGGCCACCGCGGGGACGCTCCCGGGGTCACCCCCGTCGAGCACGACCCCGTGCGGGGAGAGCCGCGTCGCCTCCCCGGGCAGCTCGTCGCGTGTCGCCAGCCCCGGCCGCGCGACCAGGGTCACCCGGGGCGGGTCGTTGTCGGCGGCGAGCAGGGCCTGGACCTCGTCGGCCCCGACGGCCTTGCGCAGCTCGGCCACCACCCACGCGGGGTGGCTGTGCACGACCGCGTCGTGCTGGTCGCTCCCGGACTCGCGCGGCGGGGCCACCTCGGCCAGCCAACCCTCCAGGTCGAGTTCGGAGACCTTGCGCAGCACGGCGTTGACCAGCCCCGCGGGACGGCTACCAGCGACGGAGCGGGCCAGCTCGACGGAGGTGTCGATCGCCGCATGCGGCGGCACGCGCGTCGCCAGCAGCTGGTGGGTGCCCAAGCGCAGCACGTCCAGGACGTCGGGTGAGAGCCGGCGCAGTGGCCGGTCCACGCAGGCGGCCAGGACCGCGTCGTAGGTGCCTTGCCGGCGTACGGTGCCGGAGGCGAGCTCGGTCACCAGGCCGGCGTCGCGGCCGGTCAGCCCGTGGCGGCGCAGGACCGCCGGGAGCACCAGGTTGGTGTAGGCGTCCTGCTCGCGGACCGCGGTGAGGACCTCGAGCGCCGCCTGCCGGGCCGGGTCGGTCACCTCTCAGTCGCCCAGCCGCGCGCCGTCCTCCAGGCGCGCGCCCCGGGCCCAGTCGGCCGCCGACATCAGCTTCTTGCCGAACGCCTTGACCTCGCCGAGGCGCACCGCGGAGGTGCCGGTGCCGACGAGGACGTGGTTCTTGCCGACGGCGATCTCGCCGGGCTCGAGGTTCGAGGCGGCCTGGGTGACCGGGCCGATCTTGATGCGCTCGCCCTCGAAGGTGGACCAGGCGCCGGGGAACGGCGTGCAGGCGCGGATGCGCCGGTCGACGGCCTGGGCCGGCTCGGTCCAGTCGATCCTGGCGTCCTCGACGAGGATCTTGGGGGCCATCGAGACGCCCTCCTCGGGCTGCTCGCGCGGGACGAGCACGCCGTCCTCGATGCCGTCGAGCGTGGTCACCAGCAGACCGGCGCCGCCCTCGGCGAGGCGGGTGAGCAGGTCGCCGGCGGTGTCGGTCTCGCGGATCCGCTCGGTCATCACCCCGAAGGTCGGACCGGCGTCCATCGCCTTGACGATGCGGAAGGTCGTCGCGCCGGTGACCTCGTCGCCCGCCCAGATCGAGTGCTGCACCGGGGCGGCGCCGCGCCACGCGGGCAGGCAGGAGAAGTGCAGGTTGACCCAGCCGTGGGGCGGGATGTCCAGCGCGGACTGGGGCAGGAGGGCGCCGTACGCGACGACGGGGCAGCAGTCGGGGCGCAGCTGCTTCAGCGCCTCCTGGAACTCCGGGTCGCGCGGGTGCTCGGGCTTGAGCAGCGGGACGCCGAGCTCCTCGGCGCGCTGCGCCACGGGGCTGGCGACCAGCTTGCGGCCCCGGCCGGCGGGCGCGTCGGGGCGGGTGACGACGCCGACCAGCTCGTGGCGGGACTCGGCGATGGCGTCCAGGGCGGGGACGGCGACCTCGGGGGTGCCGGCGAACACGACGCGCATGACTAGATGCCCAGTCCTCTCATCGGGTGCGGGGAGAGCTTCACGGTCGGCGGAGCGGCACCGAACCACTCCGCCTCGCGGATCTCCTTCATGGCGGCCTTGCGGGTCTGCTCGTCGAGCCGGTCGACGAACAGCACGCCGTCGAGGTGGTCGGTCTCGTGCTGGATCGCCCGAGCCAGGTAGTCACTGCCGTGGATGGTGACCGGCTCGCCGTGCATGTCGAAACCGTTGGCGACCACCGACAGCGCACGCAGGCACTCGAAGGTCAGCTCGGGGATCGACAGGCAGCCCTCGAGACCGTCCTGCTGCTCCTCCGAGAGCTCCAGCGTCGGGTTGACCAGGTGGCCGACCTCGCCCTCGACGTTCCAGGTGAAGACCCGGAGGCCGACGCCGATCTGCGGCGCGGCGAGACCGGCTCCGGGTGCGGCGAGCATGGTGTCGGTGAGGTCCTGCACCAGACGGCGCAGCTCCTTGTCGAAGTCGACGACCTCGATGGCCGGCTTGCGCAGGATCGGGTCACCGAAGAGGCGGATCGGCTGGACTGCCATGGGCCGGAGTGTAGGTGCGCCGGGTGGGGCACTCCGAACTCCGGCGTGCGCGAGTGACCTCTGGGCCGTGCGCCAGCGACCTCTCGGCCGTGCGCCAGCGACCTCTCGGCGGTCAGAGGGTGGGCGGGTCGACCTGGATGCGGACGGGGTCGAGCTTGCGCGCGGAGCGGAGTCGCTGGAGCTCGCCGAGGGAGGCCGAGAGGCGGGACCCGTGGGCGCGGGGGACGCGGACGACGACCCGCTGGCGCTCCCCCGGGCCGTCGGCGACGTCGACCGGACCCAGGACCTCCACCGGCTCCGGGACGTCGAGCAGGGTGAGCGCGTCGTCCAGTGCACCGGGGGCCCCGGTGAGGGTCGCGAGCCGGGTCGCCGGGGGCAGGTGGGCCTCCACGCGACTCGATGCCTCGCGAGCGGCGTACCCGGCGACGTCCCAGCGCACCAGCGCCTGCACGGCGGGATGGGTCGGGTCGCCCACGACCAGCGCACGACCGCCGGGCCGGACGAGGGCGACGGCGTTGGCCCAGCGACGCAAGGCCTCCTCCTCGGTGCGCAGGTCGGGCCGCGAGAGCAGCAGCCAGGTGTCGAGCAGCACGACCGCGGCGTAGCCGCCCTCCGCGACCGGCTCGGCGCCCGGCGTGGCCACCACGACCTGCGGACGCCCGTCGATGTGGGCGAGGACGCCGTCGCGGGCGGAGGTGCGCACCCGCACCCGCGGCAGGGCACGACCGATCTCCTCGGCGGTGCGGGACTGCCCGATGACCGGAGCACGCAGCCCACGGTGCCCGCACTCGGGGCACGCCCAGGCCGGCGCCGCCTCGCCGCACCAGCGGCAGGCGGGTGGCTCGGTCGGCGAGCCCAGTCGCAGCGGGCCCGTGCAGGCCGAGCACCGGGCGGGGGTGCGGCAGCGCTCGCAGGCCAGCGCGGGAACGTAGCCGTGGCGGGGGTTCTGCACCAGCACCGGCCCCTCCTGCGCGGCCTCCCGGAGCAGGTCGTGCACCTGCTTGGGGATGCGCGCGGCACGGGCGGCGGTGTCACGGGCGAGGTCGTGCTCGGTCGCGCCCGCGACGGCGGTGGTCACCGAGCGGCGCAGGACCTCGCGCGGCGCTGTGAGCTCGTGGGCCCACCCGCTGTGCACGAGGTGGTGGCACTCGACGCTGCGCGAGAACCCGCCCACGAGCACGGCCGCCCCCGCACGGTCGGCGCGCAGCAGCAGGGTCTCGCGGGTGTGGGGGTAGGGCGCCCGGGGCTCGGCGTGCAGGTCGTCGCCGTCGTCCCAGACGACCACGAGCGCCAGGTCGCGCACGGGGGCGAACGCAGCCGCCCGGGTTCCGACGGCGATGCGGCGCTCGCCGCGCAGCAACCGCAGGAAGGAGCGGTAGCGCGCGGCCGGGCCGGAGTCGGCGGTGAGCACGGCGTGCTGCTCGGGCTCCCCCGTCGCGCGCAGCGCGGCGTCGACCCGCTCGACGTCCTTCCCGTCCGGGACGCAGACGACCACGCCGCCGGGTGCGCTCAGGGCCGCCTCCGCCACCAGCCGCGGCCAGTCCGCCGAGGGCGGTGGGTTCCACACCGCGCGGGGTGCGGCGCCCTCGCGCAGGTGCGACAACCAGGCACCCGCCAGCGGGTGGTCGGCCCAGGCGGCGGCTGCCGCCGCAGGGTCGCGAGGCACGACGCCGGCGGGCTCGCCCGGCGGCTCCTGCTCGGTCGTGGCGTGCCGCGGCGGGACGGCCAGCCGGAGCACGTCGTCGCGGGTGCCGGCGTACCTCGTGGCGACCTCGCCCACCAGCCCCAGCACCTCGGGGGTCAGCACCTGCTCGGGGCTGACGACGCGGCGCAGCGGCTGGAGCGGACCGGGGTGGTCGCTCTCGGCGAGCCGCTGCAGGACGAACCCGTCGGCCTCCTGGCCGGCGAAGCGGACCTTGACCCGCACGCCCGGCTGGGCGGCCTGCGCCATCGTCTCCGGCACCGAGAAGTCGAAGGGCCGGTCGAGGTGGGCCAGCGGGAGGTCGAGCAGCACCCGGGCCACGGGGTCGACGTCGGTGATCGTGGCGCCGGCGGCCTTGCGCTCCCGGGTGGCGCGCGCCTTCGCCTGGGCCTGCTTGACGCTCGAGCGCACCATGCCTGGGATCAGCTCGGGCTGGTCCTCGGGCGTGCTGGGCATGGGCGAGTTCTACCAGCCCTCACCGACGTCCCCCGACCCGCTGCCGGCAGGCACGTCGAACCGGCGTATTGATACGCCGGCTCGACGGGTTGTGCGGTCTCAGCCGGCGGAGACGGCGGCCTTGAGGGCCTCGGCGCGGTCGGTGCGCTCCCAGGTGAAGTCGGGCAGCTCGCGACCGAAGTGGCCGTAGGCGGCGGTCTTGGCGTAGATCGGCCGCAGCAGGTCGAGGTCGTGGATGATCGCGGCCGGACGCAGGTCGAAGACCTCGAGCACCGCGGCCTGGATCTTCTCGTCGGCCACCGTGCCGGTGCCGAAGGTCTCCACGAACACACCCACGGGCTGCGCCTTGCCGATCGCGTAGGCGACCTGCACCTCGCAGCGGCGGGCCAGGCCCGCGGCCACGACGTTCTTGGCCACCCAGCGCATCGCGTACGCCGCGGAGCGGTCGACCTTCGAGGGGTCCTTGCCCGAGAACGCGCCACCACCGTGACGGGCCATGCCGCCGTAGGTGTCGACGATGATCTTGCGCCCGGTCAGACCGGCGTCACCCATCGGACCACCGACCACGAACGTGCCGGTCGGGTTCACCAGCAGGCGGTAGCCGTCGGAGTCGATGTCGAACTGCTCGAGCACCGGGGCGATGACGTGCTTGGCGATGTCGGGCTGCAGGCGGGTGTCGAGGTCGATGCCGGCCTCGTGCTGGGTGGAGAGCACCACGGTGTCGACGCGGACCGCGCGGGCCTGGTCGTCGTACTCGATGGTGACCTGGGTCTTCCCGTCGGGACGCAGGTAGGGCAGCGTGCCGTCCTTGCGGACCGCCGTGAGCCGCTCCGAGAGCGTCTGGGCGATCTTGATCGGCAGCGGCATCAGCTCGGGGGTGTCGTCGCAGGCGTAGCCGAACATCAGCCCCTGGTCACCGGCGCCCTGCTTGTCCATCGCGTCGACGGACTCCTCCAGGCGCGACTCGTAGCCGGTGTCGACGCCCTGGGCGATGTCACCGGACTGGCCGCCGATCGCGACCATGACGCCGCAGGTCGTGCCGTCGAAGCCCTTGTCGGAGTGGTCGTAGCCGATGTCGAGGATCTTCTGACGCACGATCGACTTGATGTCGACGTAGCCGGTCGTGGTCACCTCGCCAGCCACCACCACCAGTCCCGTGGTCAGCAGCGTCTCGACGGCGACCCGCGAGTGCGCGTCCTGGCGCAGCATCTCGTCGAGGACAGCGTCGCTGATCTGGTCGGCGATCTTGTCCGGGTGACCCTCGGTCACGGACTCGGAGGTGAACAGGCGTCCCGTCATGCGGGACAGCCTAGACGGCGGCCCAACGTGCGGTGACGCAGTCCCAGATGGCGTGGGCGAGGGCGCCCTTGGAGCCGTGCGGGACCTCGACGTAGGACCCGTCGGCCTCGAGGATCACGGCCTCGTTGTCGGGGCTGCCGAAGACCGCTCCCCCGCTGACGTCGTTGACCACGAGCAGGTCGCAGCCCTTGCGGGCGAGCTTGGCGCGGGCCAGGTCGAGGACCGAGCCGGTGGCGTCGCCGGTCTCGGCGGCGAACCCGACGACCACCTGGCCGGCCACGGAGCGCTCGGCGGCCAGCTCGCGCAGGATGTCGGGGTTCTGCTCCAGCTCGATGGCCGGGGCCGAGCCGTCCTCGGCCTTCTTGATCTTGGCGTCGCTGCGCGCGAGCGGGCGGAAGTCGGCAGGGGCGGCTGCCATCACGACCGCATCGGCACCGGCCGCGGCCGTCAGGACGGCCTCGCGCAGCTCGGCGGTGGTCTCCACGGGCACGACGTCGACCCCGGCCGGGTCGGCGAGCGCGGTGTTGGCGGCCACCAGCGTGACCTTGGCGCCGCGGCTGGCCGCGGCCCGGGCCAGGGCGTAGCCCTGCAGCCCCGAGGAGCGGTTGCCGAGGAAGCGCACCGGGTCGAGGTACTCCCGCGTGCCACCGGCGCTCACCACGACGCGGCGTCCCTCGAGGTCACGACCGGTCTCGCCGTCACGCTCGAGGACCTCGCGGCAGAACGCGAAGACCTCCGCGGGCTCGGGCAGCCGGCCCTTGCCGGTGTCGGCGCCGGTCAGTCGACCCTCGGCGGGCTCGACGACCAGGACGCCGCGCTCGCGCAGGGTGGCGACGTTGGCGCGAGTGGCGGGGTGCTCCCACATCTCGGTGTGCATCGCCGGCACCAGGACGACCGGGCAGCGGGCCGTGAGCAGGGTGTTGGTGAGCAGGTCGTCGGCCAGGCCGTGCGCGGCCTTGGCCAGCAGGTCGGCGGTGGTGGGGGCCACGACGACGAGGTCGGCCTGCTGACCGATGCGCACGTGCGGCACCTCGTGGACGCGATCCCAGACCTGGTCGCTGACCGGCTTGCCGGACAGCGCCGACCACGTGGGCGCCCCCACGAACTGCAGGGCCGAGGCGGTCGGCACGACGGTGACGTCGTGGCCGGACTCGGTGAAGCGGCGCAGCAGCTCGCAGGCTTTGTACGCCGCGATGCCGCCGCCCACGCCCAGCACCACGCGGGGCCGGTCGGCCGCGACGTCGTGGGGAGCGCCCTCAGAAATCGCAGAGAGCCGCTCCCCCGTCGGGGAAGCGGCCTCAGCGGTGGTGCGTGGCTCCGTCACAGGCGGAGCGTCACTCCAGACCGGTCGCAGCGTCCGCGGCGGCGGCCTGGGCGGCGGCCTCCTCGGCGGCGAGTTCGGCGGGGTCGACGTGCTCGCAGGTCAGGAGGTCCTCGTTGATCTCGCGCAGCGCGATCGAGAGCGGCTTCTCCTGCACGTGGGTCTCCACGAGCGGACCGACGTACTCCAGCAGGCCCTCGCCGAGCTGGGAGTAGTAGGCGTTGATCTGTCGGGCGCGCTTGGCGCCGTAGAGGACCAGCTGGTACTTGCTGTCCGTCTTGGTCAGCAGGTCGTCGATCGAGGGGTTGGTGACGCCCTCGGCGGCGATGTTGGGAGCAGACACAGGTCTGGCGTTCCTCACGAGTCGTTGGACAAAGATGTGGACCCGCGGGGCGCCGGGACGGCGGCCTCGGGGTCGAGCATCATCAAGGTTACCAAGTCGTCGGCGGCGGCACGAACTTCGTGGTTGACGATGGTCACGTCGAACTCCGGCTCGGCGGCCAGCTCCTCGCGTGCGGTGACCAGGCGCCGCTCGCGCTCCTCCTCGGTCTCGGTGCCCCGGCCGACCAGCCGGCGGACCAGCTCGTCCCACGACGGGGGCTTGAGGAACACGAACAGCGCGTCGGGCATGGTGCGACGCACCTGACGCGCCCCCTGCAGGTCGATCTCGAGCATGGAGGGTCGTCCGGCGCGCAGCGCCTGCTCGACCGGACCGCGCGGCGTGCCGTAGCGGGCCGCCTTGTGCACGACCGCCCACTCCAGCAGGTCGTCGTCGGCGACCATCCGGTCGAACTCGTCGTCGGAGACGAAGTGGTAGTGGACCCCGTCGACCTCGCCGGGTCGCGGCGCGCGCGTCGTCGCGGAGACCGAGATCCACACGTCGGGGTGCGAGTCGCGCACGGCAGCCGCGACGGTGCCCTTGCCGACGGCCGTGGGGCCGGCCAGCACGACCAGCCGGCTGCGGCGCTGCTGCTCGGGGTGGTTCGGGGCGCTCACGCCGAGGTGCCGCCGAACTCCTTCTCGAGGGCGGCGACCTGCTTGGTGCCGAGCCCGCGGACCCGCCGGCTCTCGGCGATGCCGAGCCGCTCCATCACCTGGCGGGCGCGGACCTTGCCCAGGCCCGGCATCGACTGGAGCAGGTCGACGACCTTCATCTTGCCGATGACCTCGTTGGTCTGACCCTCGTGGAGCACCTCGACGATGGAAGCGCCGGAGTTCTTGAGGCGGTTCTTCACCTCGGCCCGCTCCCGTCGAGACGCTGCGGCCTTCTCGAGTGCCGCCTGACGCTGTTCGGGAGTGAGTGGTGGGAGTGCCACAGGTGGTCGTCCTTCGACTGCGAGTGCGAGATGGGAGCACGAGATGGGGTGGGCCTGAAGTGGGCAATCTAGTCAGAACTCTCAGAGCCCGGCAAACGTCCCGCCACTCGACGGTCCCGTGGTCCAGCGCTCTGCGGCGTGCTGTGCTGGGGGGTCAGAGGTACAACGGCGTCTGGCACACGTCCCGGGCCTGGGTCTCCACCGACGCCATCGACTGGGCCGTCTCCGGGCGCACCAGCTCCCGCGCGGCGGCATCGATCGCGGTGCGATCGGCGGGGTCCAGCCCCTCCGGCGGGTCGTCGCGGTCGTAGTCCGCCGGGTCGACACCGGCGTCGTCCAGCGCGCGCTGCAGCGCCTCGAGCCGGCCCACCACCTGCTGCCACTCGTCGGCGATGTCGGACGGCGCCGCGTCGCGCAGGTCCCGCAGCTCGGCCAGCACGTCGAGCAGGGCGTCCGGACCCCCGGCGGCGACGGCCTCTCCCAGCGCCGCCTGGTGCTCCTCGACCCGCTCGCAGTAGGTCTCGTAGGGGTCCGACGAGCAGCCGCCGAGCCCCAGCAGGAGGGGCGCGGCGACGGTGAGCCCGAGCAGCACGGGCAGCGGTCGGGTCACAGGTCGGCCAGCGCCTCGTTGGTGCGGCGTACGGCGTCGGCCATGGCGCCGGCGTCGGGGCCGAGCCGCAGGACCTCGCGCGAGGAGCTCGGCAGCACGTGCCGAGCCTGCGTGCCGAAGATCCGCGCGATGTCGGCGACGGTGCCACCCTGGGCACCGAAGCCGGGTGCGAGCACCGGGCCGTTGAACGCCAGGTCGGCGGTGGTCGAGCCGATGGTGGCGCCCACGACCGCGCCGAAGGAGCCCAGCGGCTCGGCGCCCTCGTTGAGGCGGGCCAGGTGCGAGAGCACGCGGTCGGCGACGCGCTCCCCCGGGGCACTCCCTCCGTGGTCGTCGGTGAGCGCGTGCTGGACCTCCGGGCCCTCCTTGTTCGACGTCAGCGCGAGCACGAAGACCCCGGCGCCGTGCCGCTCGGCGGTCTCGACCATCGGGTCGAGCGACCCGAAGCCGAGGTAGGGGCTGGCGGTGATGGCGTCGGAGGCCAGCGGCGAGGTCGGGTCGAGGTAGGCGTCGGCGTAGGCCTGCGAGGTCGAGCCGATGTCGCCGCGCTTGACGTCGAGCAGCACCAGGGCGCCGGCGGCACGGGACTCCGCGACGACCCGCTCGAGCACCGCGACGCCGCGGGAGCCGAAGCGCTCGTAGAACGCCGACTGCGGCTTGACCACCGAGCACAGCGGCGCGACGGCCTCGACGACGGTGAGGGCGAAGCGCTCGAGCCCGGAGACGTCGTCGGGCAGGCCCCAGTCGTGCAGCAGCGCCGCGTGAGGGTCGATGCCGACGCAGAAGGCGCCGCGCCGCTCGACCGCTGCGTGCAGCCGGGCTCCGAACGGGGTGGGGCGGTCCTCAGGGGTGTCCGTGGTCGTGTCCGTGGTCATCGGGCTCATGCTCCCTCATCGGGGTCCAGGGCGGCGGCGAGCCGCGCGGCGGTGGTGGGGTCGTGGAACAGGGCGGAGCCGACCTGGACGGCGACCGCACCCAGGCGCAGGGCGGTGCGTGCGTCCTCGGCGGTGCCGATGCCCCCGCAGGCGACGACGTCGCACTCGGCCCCCGCCGCGTCGAGCGCGGCGCGGGCGTCGGTGACGCAGCGCAGGGCTAGCGGCGAGACCGCCGGCCCGCTGAGCCCGGCCGGACGACCCTCGGGCAGGGACGCCGGCAGCGCACCGCCCAGCACGACCGCCCCGGCGCCCGCTTCGGCGGCGACCTTGACGCTCTCGGCGACCCGGACCGGGTCGAGGCGCAGCTTGGCGAGGACCGGCACGCCGCGCGGGAGCTCGCGCAGCACGGTCGAGACGGCAGCGCCCACGTGGAAGGGCTCGCGCGCGTCGAGGACCCCGAGCTCGGCGGCGTCGGGCACCGCGAGGTTGACCTCGACCGCGCTGACGCCGGGGGCCGTGGCGAGCCGGCGGGCGACCTCGGCGTACTCCCCCAGGTCGCGCGCGACGATCGAGACGACCACCCGCGCGCCCTCGGTGAGCAGCCAGGGCAGCTCGGTGGCCAGGAAGACGTCGAGCCCGGGGTTCGGCAGCCCGGTGGCGTGCACCAGCCCCGCCGGCGTCTCCGCGAGCGTCGCGCCGCCGGCACCGGGCCGGGCGTCACGGCTGATCGAGCGGGTGGTGAAGGCGCCGTACGTCGAGAGCGGGGCGTACGCCGACAGCTCCCGGCCGGTCCCGCCGCACCCCGACGCCACCAGCACGGGCGAGGCCAGCGTCAGGCCGGCGACCCGGGTGCTCATGCGCCCGCTCCCCCGGCCAGGTCGTCCCAGCGGACCCGGTCGCCGCGGACGACCGGACCGTCGGTGCAGGCACGGGCGGTCCGGGCGACGCCGTCCTCGCCCACCACGGGCACGGGGCAGCCCAGGCACAGGCCGGTGCCGCAGGGGGTGCGCTGCTCCAGCGCCACCTGGCTCCAGGCGCCGTGCTCCTCCGCGGCCAGGGCGGCGGCGTGCAGGGTGGGGGCGGGTCCGGCGGCGTAGACGACCGCGGCACCGGAGCGGCGCAGCGCCTCGGGCAGCACCTCGGCCACGGCTCCGCGTGCCCCGACCGAGCCGTCGCCGGTGACGATCGTGACCGCGCGGGCGGTGCGACGGGCCTCGAGCGCCGACAGCAGGTGCGCCTCGTCGGGTGCGCCGAGCACCAGGTTGACCGGGCAGTCGCGCTCGCGCAGCCGCTCGGCCAGCGCGAAGAGCGGCGCCGCGGCGTAGCCCACGCCCACGAGCAGCACGGGCACCGGCTCCTTCGGCAGCGCGAACGGGCGACCGCCGAGCGGCCCGGTGACCTCGACCCGGTCACCGCGCTGGCGCGAGGCCAGCCAGCGGGTGCCCTCGCCCCGCGGCTCGACGACGAGCGTGACCGTGGCGGCGTAGCCGCCCAGGGGGCGCACCCGGTGGATCCAGAAGGCACGGCGCGCGAGGTGGTAGCCGCCGGTGCCGACCGAGACCGCCACGAACGCCCCGGGCCGGAACCGCTCCCCCACGCCCGGTGCCACCAGCGTCACGTGCTGGAAGGCACCGATCCGCTTGGAGGCCAGCACCTCCGCGGTGACGTGGACGGGACTCATCGGCGGCACATCCGGCGGGTCAGTCCTCCAGTCCGCGCACGATGCGGCGGGGCCAGCCCGGCCCCTCGTAGATGAAGGCGGTGTAGCCCTGGAGCAGGTCCGCACCCGCCTCGAGCCGGGCGCGGGCGTCCTCGACGGTGGTGATGCCGCCGACGCCGACCAGGGTCAGGCCGGAGGTCTCCCGGTCGCCGATGCGCCCGCGCAGCCGTCGCACGACCTCGCAGGAGCGCTGGGTCAGCGGTCGGCCCGAGACGCCGCCGGCACCGATCGCCTCGACGTCGGCCGCCGGGGTGGCCAGCCCGTCCCGGGAGATGGTCGTGTTGGTCGCGATGACGCCGTCGAGCACCCCGTCGCTCCGCCCCGCCAGCGCCATGTCGGCCACCGCGTCGACGTCCTCGTCGGCGAGGTCCGGGGCGATCTTGACCAGCAGCGGCACACGACGGTCGCCGGTGGCGGCGTCGGCCACCCGGCGTACGTGCTCCAGCAGCGGCTGGAGCTTCTCGACCGCCTGCAGGTTGCGCAGGCCCGGGGTGTTGGGCGAGGAGACGTTGACCACGAGGTAGTCGGCGTACGGCGACAGCAACCGCGCGCTCGTCTCGTAGTCGGCCTCCACGGCCGCCTGGTCGTCGTCGGGGACGACCTTGGACTTGCCGATGTTGACGCCGAGGACCGGGGCGTCCGCACCGGGGGCACGGGCTGCCCGCCTGCGCAGCCGCTCGGCGACCGCGTGCGCCCCGTCGTTGTTGAAGCCCATCCGGTTGAGGACCGCCCGGTCGGCGGGCAGCCGGAACAGCCGCGGCTGCGGGTTGCCGGGCTGGGCGAGCCCCGTGACGGTGCCGATCTCGACGTGCCCGAAGCCGAGCGCCCCGAGCGCATCGATGCCGACCGCGTTCTTGTCGAAGCCGGCCGCCAGCCCCAGCACGTGGGGGAAGCGGAGGCCCATCGCCTCCACCGGCGACCCCACCGCACCCAGCATCGCGTGCGTCGCGCGCAGCACCGGCGCCCCGAGACGCACGCCCCGGAAGCCCAGGTGGTGCGCCCGCTCGGGGTCGATCCGGGTCGCGACGTGGGTGAAGAGGTGGTCGTAGAGAGTCACCGAGCAGCCCACTCCTGCAGGCTGCGCACCCCGATGTCGCCGCGACGCATCGCCTCGATGCCCTGCACGGCCGCACCGAGCCCCTGCACCGTGGTGATGCACGGGACGTTGGCCATCACCGCGGCGGTGCGGATCTCGTAGCCGTCGAGGCGGGCGTGCCCGCCGCCGGCGCCGTAGGGCGTGTTGACGATGAGCTGGATGCGACCGTCGCGGATCAGGTCGACCGTGGTCGGCTCCCCGTCGGGACCGACGCCCTCGTAGTGCTTGCGCACGACCTGGCAGGGGACGCCGTTGCGCCGCAGCACCTCCGCGGTGCCCTGGGTGGCGAGGATCTCGAACCCGAGGTCGGCCAGCACCTTCACCGGGAAGATCATCGACCGCTTGTCCCGGTTGGAGACCGAGACGAAGACCTTGCCCGAGGTGGGCAGCGGTCCGAAGGCGGCAGCCTGGCTCTTGGAGAAGGCCGTGCCGAAGTCGCGGTCGAAGCCCATGACCTCGCCGGTCGACTTCATCTCCGGGCCGAGCACGGTGTCGACCTGCGAGCCGTCGGCGGTGCGGAACCGGTTGAACGGCATCACGGCCTCCTTGACCGCGATCGGCTGGTCGCCCGGCAGCGTGCCGCCGTCGCCCTCCTCGGGCAGCACCCCGGCCTTGCGCAGCTCGGCGATCGACTCGCCGAGCATGACGCGCGCCGCGGCCTTGGCCAGCGGGGTCGCGGTGGCCTTGGAGACGAACGGCACCGTGCGCGAGGCGCGCGGGTTGGCCTCGAGGACGTAGAGGATGTCCGAGCCCAGGGCGAACTGGATGTTGAGCAGTCCGCGCACGCCCACGCCGCGGGCGATGGCCTCGGTGGCTTCGCGGATGCGCTCGATCTCCCGGTGGCCCAGCGTGATCGGCGGCAGCGCGCACGAGGAGTCACCGGAGTGGATGCCGGCCTCCTCGATGTGCTCCATGACGCCGCCGAGGAAGAGGTCCTCGCCGTCGAAGAGCGCGTCGACGTCGATCTCGACCGCGTCGTCGAGGAACCGGTCGACCAGGACCGGCGCGGCGTGGCTGATCAGGCCGGCGGCGACGTACTTCTCGAGGTAGGCCTCGAGGGCGTCGTCGCCGTAGACGATCTCCATGCCGCGACCGCCCAGGACGTAGGAGGGGCGGACCAGCACCGGGTAGCCGATCTCGGCGGCGGTCCGCTGCGCCTCGGCGTACGACGTCGCGGTGCCGTGCTTGGGGGCGACCAGGCCCGCCGCGGCGAGCACCCGCCCGAAGGCGCCGCGCTCCTCGGCGAGGTCGATGGCGTCGGGGCTGGTGCCGACGATCGGCACCCCGGCCGCGGCCAGGCCCTGGGCCAGGCCGAGCGGCGTCTGACCACCGAGCTGGCAGATGACCCCGGCCAGCGGACCGGCGGCCTGCTCGGCGGCGACGACCTCGAGGACGTCCTCGAGGGTGAGCGGCTCGAAGTAGAGGCGGTCGGAGGTGTCGTAGTCGGTGGAGACGGTCTCGGGGTTGCAGTTGACCATGACCGTCTCGTAGCCGGCCTCGGACAGCGCCAGCGAGGCGTGCACGCAGGAGTAGTCGAACTCGATGCCCTGGCCGATCCGGTTGGGACCGGAGCCGAGGATGATCACCGCCTCCTTCTCGCGCGGCGCCACCTCGGTCTCCTCGTCGTAGGAGGAGTAGTGGTAGGGCGTGCGGGCCGCGAACTCGGCCGCGCAGGTGTCGACGGTCTTGTAGACCGGCCGGATGCCCAGGGCGTGGCGCACGCCGCGGACGACGTCGGCGCTCATGCCGCGGATCTTGCCGATCTGCGCGTCGGAGAAGCCGTGCCGCTTGGCCTTGCGCAGCAGGCTCGGGGTGAGCTCCTCGGCTGCGGTGACCTCGACGGCGATCTCGTTGATCAGCGCGAGCTGGTCGACGAACCACGGGTCGATGGCGGTCGCGTCGAAGATCTCCTCCGGCGTCGCGCCGGCCCGGATCGCGTCCATGACCTTCTTGAGGCGACCGTCGTGCGGGGTCGCGATCTCGCGGAGCAGGGTCTCCTTGTCGAGGTCGACCCACTCCTGGGCCCAGTCGAAGACGGCGTCCTTGGACTCCAGGGAGCGCAGCGCCTTCTGCAGGGCCTCGGTGAAGTTGCGGCCGATGGCCATCGCCTCGCCCACCGACTTCATGTGGGTGGTCAGCGTCGGGTCGGCCCCGGGGAACTTCTCGAACGCGAAGCGCGGGACCTTGACCACGACGTAGTCGAGGGTGGGCTCGAAGGAGGCCGGTGTCTCGGCGGTGATGTCGTTGGGGATCTCGTCGAGGGTGTAGCCGATGGCGACCTTCGCGGCGATCTTGGCGATCGGGAAGCCGGTGGCCTTCGAGGCCAGCGCGCTGGAGCGCGAGACGCGCGGGTTCATCTCGATGACGACGATGCGGCCGTCGACGGGGTTGACGGCGAACTGGATGTTGCAGCCGCCGGTGTCGACGCCGACCTCGCGGATGACGCCGATGGAGATGTTGCGCAGCCGCTGGTACTCGCGGTCGGTGAGCGTCATGGCCGGTGCCACGGTGATCGAGTCACCGGTGTGCACGCCGAGCGGGTCGACGTTCTCGATCGAGCAGACGATGACGACGTTGTCGGCCTTGTCGCGCATCACCTCCAGCTCGTACTCCTTCCAGCCGAGGATCGACTCCTCCAGGAGCACCTCGGTGGTCGGGCTGGCGGTCAGGCCCTGGCCGGCGATGCGGCGCAGCTCGGCCTCGTCGTAGGCCAGGCCGGAACCCGCGCCGCCCATCGTGAACGACGGGCGGACGACGACCGGGTAGCCGAGGTCCTCGGCTCCGGCGAGCGCCTTCTCCAGCGCCGCGGCGACCTTCTCCTCCTTGCGGGCACCCGGGGCGAGGTCCTCGCCGTTGCAGATCACGCTGCGCGCGACCTCCGCACCCCACTCGGGCGGCAGGCCCTCGACGATCCGCTTGAACTGCTCGCGGTTCTCGCCCTTCTCGATCGCCTCCACCGAGGCACCGATGAGCTCGACGTCGTACTTCTCCAGGGTGCCGGCGGCGTGGAGGTTCATCGCGGCGTTGAGCGCGGTCTGGCCACCGAGGGTGGGCAGCAGCGCGTCGGGGCGCTCCTTGGCGATGACCTTCTCGACGAACTCCGGGGTGATCGGCTCGACGTAGGTCGCGTCGGCGAACTCCGGGTCGGTCATGATCGTGGCCGGGTTGGAGTTGACCAGGATGACCCGCAGGCCCTCGGCCTTCAGCACGCGGCACGCCTGGGTGCCGGAGTAGTCGAACTCGCAGGCCTGGCCGATGACGATCGGGCCGGAGCCGATGACCATCACGGACTTGATGTCGGTGCGCTTCGGCATCAGAGACCACCCTCCATGAGCGCGACGAAACGGTCGAAGAGGTAGGCGGCATCGTGCGGGCCGGCCGCGGCCTCCGGGTGGTACTGGACGGAGAACGCCTTGAGGGCACCCGGCTCACCGGTCGAGCCTGTCGAGGCCCGGAGCTCGAGGCCCTCGACGACGTCGTCGTTGAGGCACACGTGGCTCACGCTCGCCTCGCCGTACGGCGTCGTGGTGCTGCCCTCCAGCGGTGCGTCGACCGCGAAGCCGTGGTTGTGGGCGGTGACCTCGACCTTGCCGGTGGTGCGGTCCATCACCGGCTGGTTGATGCCGCGGTGGCCGTACTTGAGCTTGTAGGTCTCGAAGCCCAGCGCGCGACCGAAGAGCTGGTTGCCGAAGCAGATACCGAAGTAGGGCAGGCCCCGCTCGAGCGCGCCGCGCAGCAGCTCGACCTGGGCGGTGGTGGCCGCCGGGTCGCCGGGCCCGTTGGAGTAGAAGAGCCCGTCGGGCTCCACGGCCAGCACGTCCTCCAGCGAAGCGGTGGCCGGAAGCACGTGGACCTCGATGCCCCGCTCGGCCATCCGGTAGGGCGTCATCGTCTTGATGCCGAGGTCGAGCGCCGCGACGGTGAGCTTCTTCTCGCCCTGCGGCGGGACGACGTAGGCCTCGGCGGTGGAGACCTCGCCGGCCAGCTCGGAGCCGGCCATCTCGCCGGACTCCTTGACCCGCGCGAGCAGGGCGTCGGCGTCGGTGGTGGTGCTCGAGATCCCGACCCGCATCGCACCGCGCTCACGCAGGTGGCGGGTCAGGGCGCGGGTGTCGACGCCGGAGATGCCGACGACCCCCTGGTCGCGCAGCTCGTCGTCGAGGCTGCGACGTGCACGCCAGCTGCTGGAGACCCGGGAGGGGTCGCGGACGACGTACCCGGCCACCCAGATCTGGCGGGACTCGGGGTCCTCGTCGTTGACGCCGGTGTTGCCGACGTGCGGCGCGGTCATCACGACCACCTGGCGGTGGTAGGACGGGTCGGTCAGCGTCTCCTGGTAGCCGGTCATGCCGGTGTTGAAGACGGCTTCGCCGAAGGTCTCACCCTCGGCTCCGAAGGCCTCGCCGTGGAAGGTGCGTCCGTCCTCGAGGACCAGGATCGCCGGCGCCGGCTGCGTGGGGGCATGCGAGGGCACGCCGTACCTCCTTCTCCGCCTCACGGGACGGTGGTTAAAGGATGTTCGAGCGGGCCCGAGACTATCAGCGGCTCACGCGACCTCGCGATCCCCGTCCACCACGGGCGCGCCCGTCCGGTCCTGCCGTGCCGACGCCAGGCGCAGTCGCTCCGTGGGCAGGCAGAAGAAGTGCCGGCGCACACAGCGCACGCGAGCGTGCTCGACGGGGCCGTCGGTGCTTGACCACACCTCGCGCCCGACGATCTCGGCGGGGGCGTGGCACTCGGGACAGGTGGTCAGCTCCATGGTGGTCTCCCTCGGTGGCCGGCTGTCCACCCAGGGTGCGGCGCGGTTGTTACCGAGAGGTCACCGAGCGGCGCAGGTCACAGGTGGGGCCGCTCACACGCCGGTCCGGCCACCCGCTCGCACCCAGGGGTGGGTCCAGCGGTCGCTAACCTCGCGGGCGTGGACCAGGTCGGAGTCGTCGCGGTCGTGGTGGTGGCGTACGGGCTGGTGTCGCGACTGCTGGAGCGCACCCCGCTGACGGTGCCGCTCGCCTTCACCGCGGCCGGGATGGCGGCGGGAGGGCTGGGCCTGGTCGAGCAGGACCTGACCGGTGGGCCGGTGCTCACGCTCCTCGAGCTGACGCTGGTCGTGGTCCTCTTCTCCGATGCGGCACGCATCGACCTCGGCGCCGTACGCCGGACGGGCGGGACGATTCCCCTGCGCCTGCTGGGCCTCGGCATGCCGCTCACCATCGGGCTCGGGGTGCTGGCCGCGGCCGTGCTGCTCGGTGGGCTCGAGGTCTGGGAGGCCGCGATCATCGCGGCCGTCCTGGCGCCCACCGACGCCGCCCTGGGTCAGGAGGTGGTCTCGAGCCGCCTGGTGCCGGTCCGCATCCGCCAGGCCGTCAACGTGGAGAGCGGGCTCAACGACGGGCTCTCCGTCCCGTTCCTCACGCTGTTCGTCGCGCTCGCCGTGGAGGAGGCCGGTGAGGCCCTGGACTGGGTCGCGTTCACCGGGCAGCAGATCGGGCTCGGGGTCGCCACCGGCGTCGTGGTCGGGCTGGCCGGGGGCGCCGCTCTCGAAGCGGCCGACCGACGGGAATGGGTCAACGCCCCCTTCCGGCAGCTGACCGTGGTCGCCCTGGCGGTGCTCGCGTGGGCCGGCGCCGACGCGGTCGGCGGCAACGGGTTCATCGCCGCCTTCGTCGCCGGGTTGGCCACCGGCGCAGTGATCCAAGACAGCGGGGACGACCTGCTGGAGTTCACCGAGGACGAGGGCCAGCTGCTCACTGCGGTCGTGTTCTTCGTCTTCGGGGTCGCGGCCCCCGGCTTCCTGGAGGCGGTCTCCCCCGCCGTGGTCGTGTACGCCGCGCTCAGCCTGACGGTGCTCCGGATGCTCCCCGTGGCGATCGCGCTGCTGGGGTCGGGGCTCCGGCCGTCCACCGTGCTGCTCCTCGGCTGGTTCGGCCCCCGGGGCCTCGCCTCGATCATCCTGGCGCTGGTCGTGGCCGAGGAGGCGCCCGACCTGCCCCACCTCGACGTGGTGATGGCCGCGATGGCCCTGACCGTGCTGGCCAGCACCGTGCTGCACGGGGCGACCGCGCGACCGCTGGTGCAGCGCTACGGCCACTTCGTCGACCGCCTGCCGGCGGACGCACCCGAGCTGACGGCGGCCGCCGACCTGCCCGTGCGGGGGTCGCTCAGCGACCCGCCCGGATGATCACCCGCCCGTGGAACTCCTGGGCCCGCGCGCACGTCGGACCTGACATGCGCACCTCTCTGCTGCTCCTGGTCCCCGCGATGCTGCTGCCGGTGGCCCTGCTGACGGCGTGCGGTCCCGGCGACGACCCCGAGACCACCTCCGACCCCGCGCCCGAGGAGCCCGTGACCAGCTCGACCGGGCCCGGTTCAGAGCCCGGTTCCGAGCCCGGTTCCGAGCCCGAGGTGGAGGTCACCGGGATGTCGAGCGGCCCCGGGCAACGGGCGCTGGAGTCCTCCGGCGGCGCCAGCGCCACCTGGGTCCCGGAGGACTCGCGGCTGGTCTACGTGACCGAGCTCGGCTACAGCGGGTGCGCACCGACCGCCCGGCTGGCGAGCGAGCAGGGGGTGCTGAAGCTGGTGGTGACGCCGTACGCCGGACCCGACATGTGCACGATGCAGGCGACCCACTACGCCGTGCTCGTCGACGGGCTCGACGACGCCCCGGCACGGCTGGAGGTCACCGACCTCTCCGGCACCTCCGAGGTGGAGGTGCAGCGCGGCTGAGGCGCCTCGCTCCCCACGCGGACGGTCCTCAGCGCTGCTGACCGCGGCGGGTGCGACTGGTGGCGGGCGCCGACCAGGGGTCCTCGGGCCACGGGTGCTTGGGGTAGCGCCCGCGCATCTCGGCCCGCACCCCCGGGTAGGCGTTCTCCCAGAACGACGCCAGGTCGGCGGTGACCGCGAGCGGGCGACCCGCGGGCGAGAGCAGGTGCAGCAGCACCGGCACCCCCGCCAACCGAGGGGTCTCGCCCCACCCGAAGCACTCCTGGAGCTTGACCCTGAGCACCGGCTGGCCCGAGGCGTCGGCGTAGTCCACCGCGTGGGTCGACCCGCTCGGCACCTCCAGTCGGGCCGGCGCCAGCTCGTCGAGCCGCCCGGCCTCCGGCCACGGCACGAGCGCCCGGAGCCCGGAGGCCAGGTCCGGGGTGTCGGTGGTGAGGTCCAGCCAGGTCGCGGGCTCGACGAGCAGCGCCTCGTCCGAGACGTCGGGCCACGGCTCCCCCAGCGCCCCGTGCACGAACGCGAGCCGCGCCCGCATCGCCTCGGCGGCCGGTGTCCACGGCAGGACGCCCAGGCCGTCCCGCGCCAGCCCGGCTCGTACGGCGTCGGCGGCCGTTGCC
>NZ_LUPI01000090.1:0-12954 GCF_001627265.1 Nocardioides sp. REDSEA-S30_B4
GCCGGCCCGCCCCGGGTACCGACCCCTATGGCCCAAGTGGCCATCAACCAAGAAACCAACCGCGACCGACTCCACGCAGGTTGACAGGTTCCGTGGCCGATGTCCCTTCATCGGCCAGCGGCAAGGTTCATCGGCCGGCCGATGAACCTTGCCGAACGCCACCTACCCTCGACCCCATGACGCCACAGGAGCACGCGGCCAGCCGCTGGGCGGTGGCCAGCCGGGCGAACGTGCCGCCCTTCCACGTCATGGACCTGCTGGAGGCAGCGACCCGGCGCCAGCGCACGCACGGCGACCTGGTCAACCTCGTCGCGGGTCAGCCCAGCACGGGGGCGCCCGGGCCGGTGGCGGAGGAGGCGGTGCGGCTGCTGCGCAGCGGCGACCCGCTGGGCTACACCCCGAGCATCGGCATCCTGGAGCTACGGGAGGCGATCGCGACCCACCACCGGCGCACCCACGGCATCGAGGTCACCGCCGACGACGTGATCGCCACCACGGGCAGCAGCGGCGGGTTCCTGCTGGCGTTCCTCGCCGCGTTCGAGCCGGGCGACAAGGTGGCGATGGCCCGCCCCGGCTACCCCTGCTACCGCAACGTCCTCACCGCGCTGGGCTGCGAGGTCGTGGAGATCGAGACCGGCCCGGAGACCCGCTACCAGCCCACCGTCGAGCAGGTCGCGGCCATCGACGGCGTCAAGGGCCTGGTCGTCGCCAGCCCGGCCAACCCGACCGGCACGATGCTGATGCCCGAGGAGCTCGCCGCGCTCGCGCGCTGGTGCGAGGAGCAGGGCGTGCAGCTGATCTCCGACGAGATCTACCACGGCATCGAGTACGCCGACGGCACGCCCGGGTCTGGCCGGCTGGCCCGCAGCGCCTGGGAGACCAGCCGCGAGGCGGTCGTCTTCGCCAGCTTCAGCAAGTACTTCTCCATGACCGGCTGGCGCATCGGCTGGATGCTCGTCCCGGAGCGGCTGCGTCGCGCGGTCGACGTGCTGACCGGCAACTTCACGATCTGCCCGCCGGTGATCGCCCAGCGCGCCTGCCTGGCGGCGTTCGCCCCCGAGTCCTACGCCGAGCTCGACGGCCACGTGGCGCGCTACGCGGGCAACCGGCGCCTGCTGCTCGACGGGCTCACCGACCTCGGCATCACCCGGCTCGCGCCGGCCGACGGAGCGTTCTACGCCTACGCCGACGTCGCGCACCTCACCGACGACTCGATGGCCTTCGCCCACGAGCTGCTCGCCGAGACCGGGGTGGCCGTCGCACCGGGCATCGACTTCGACACCCTCGACGGCCCCCGCTCGATCCGGTTCAGCTTCGCCGGCCAGGCCGCGGACGTGGAGACCGGGCTCGAGCGGCTCGGCGACTTCCTGCGGCAGCGGCGAGCCCGTTGATCGACCCGCTGAGGATCAGCGGCGCAGCACCGCCGCGGTGAGCGCGCGACCCGGCAGCCGCAGCCGGTAGCGCAGCACGCGGTCGCCCTCGGGCACCTGCACCGTCAGCGTCGTCGCCGGCCCGTCGTTCCAGGCCAGCACCGCCACGCGCCCGTCGGGTCGCTGGACGACGCGCGCGTCGACGACCTCGCCGCCCCGGGTGGGCAGCAGGCGGGAGCCGGGCTGCACGGCCCGCGCCGCCACGGCGTACGCCGCTCCGCGCGCCGTCATCCGGACCGGCCCGTCGCCCAGCAGCACCAGCGCCTCCTCACCCTCGAGGAGTGCATCCGAGATCGGAGCGCGCCCCTCGTCGAGGGCGGGGAGGATCTCTCGGCGCACCACGCGGGACACGGCGCGCTCCCAGGCCCTCTCCCGGGGCTCCGCCACCGGCACCTCGCCGGTGCGCGGGGCGGGCTCGACCTCGCGGCGGTTGACCAGTGCCCGCAGGTCGGGCCGCAGCTGTGCCCAGCCCTCCACGACGTCGGCGACCGGGACGCTCGCCTGCCGCAGCTTCAGCCGACGCTGGGCGCCGCTGTCGGCGTCCACGACCAGGGCGCGCTTCGGTGCTGCGCCGACGGCGAAGACCGACAGACCCATGTCGTCAGTGGCCGCGATGCGGGTCAGGACCCGGGTCCGGCGCGGCTCCGAGAGGTCGATCAGCCGCTCCGCGGCATCCTCGGTCACGACGACGCCGACGCCCGGGAGCTGGACGTCCTCACCGCCGCCGACCACGGAGAGCGTCTCGGCCTCGTCGAGGAGACCGAGCGCGACCGCCAGGTCGACCCGCTCCGGCTTGCCGACGCGTCGCCGGCCGTCCCCTGGCAGGTGCCGGGCCGTGTCGACGGCGCCGGGCAGCCACGACGGCGCCGCTCCGGGCGCCTCGCTCAGGACGATCGGCGGCCGCTCGGGCTCGCCGGCCACGCCGGGATTGCGGTCGAGCGCGACCCGGAGCGGGCCGACACCGAGTGCGACCAGACCGGCGATCGTGACTCCGGTGGCGAGTGCTCGGAACATCATCGGGACAGCACCTCCATCTCCAGCGTGGGCCGACGGGCACCCCTGGCGTCGAGGACGTCGGCGCGCAGCGCGCCCGGGCTCGCGGTCTCCGCCGGCAGCGGTGGCAGGTCCAGCTCCGCGTACAGATCGCGGCGTCCACCGGAACGGGGGCGCAACGACCCGACGTCCACGAAGGGCTCCTCGATGACGCGGTGCACCACCCACGCGAGTCCGAGCGAGGCCACGGCGATGAGCAGGTAGTTGCGCAGGTAGCCGTTCGGGTCGGTGTCGATGAGCCCGAGGTTCTCGAACCCGATCGCCACCGGCTCGTGGACCAGGTAGACGGTGAAGGCCACGACGCTCAGACGCAGCAGCAACGCGTTGTCGACCCAGCGGGCCGGACGGTCGGACCGGCAGGTCATCACCGCCACCAGGATCAGCGTCCAGCCGACCGAGGCGATCGGGTGCCGCAGGCTCTCGATCACCGACTCGGGGGCGTAGTAGAAGGTCCTGCGGGCCTCGAAGAGCAGCCAGGCGCCGGTCACGGCGAGGACCAGGCTGGCCCAGGCCGGGATGCGACGGCTGCCCATCCACACCACCAGCACGGCTGCGGCCATGCCGATGGCGAAGTCGTCGGCCTTGGCCGCCGGACCGAAGCGCCAGGCCCACCGGTCGGCCTCGATCTCCCACACGAAGTCGACGTTGAGCTTGTAGAGCACCGACGCGAGGGCGACCGCGCTGATGGGCCCCACGAGCCGCAGCACGCGACGACCCTCGCCACCCGCCTGGCGCACCCACCGCGTCCAGGCCGGGGCGAAGATCGCCAGCGAGAGGTAGAACATCCAGTCCACCGAGAGCGTCCACGCCGGCCCGATGGTCGCGAAGATCCGGTCGGAGTCGAAGGCCTGCACGAGCAGCAGGTGCTCGACCAGGTCGAGCCAGTCGGCGGTGGTGACGCCGTAGTTGCGCATGCTCCAGCACACGATGACCAGCACCCAGTACGTCGGGATGAACCGGAACACCCGCCGCCACAGGAAGTCGTCCCCGGAGGGGATGTGCGCCGAGTCGTCGAGGGCCGCCACCACAAAGGGGAGGAAGAGCAGGAGCCCGGACAGCACGAAGAACAGGTCGACGACCAGGTCCACCGAGAGGATCGCGGTCAGCAGTCCGGGGGTCTCGTAGAGCGGCCCGAGCCCGTCGTCGTCGGTGTCCATCACCTGCCAGGCGTGCACGGACACGATCGCGAGGGCGGCGACGCCTCGCCACCCCTCCACGCCGCGGACCTTGAAGCCCGCCGCCCTACCCTTGCGCTCGGTGCTGCGCAGGAAGCCCTGGTCGTTGCGCCGTTCGAGGGCGAACGAGGTCTGTGCGGCCGTCACAGCGCCGCCTCCAGTGCTCGTCGCCGGTCGGTCTCGTCGACCGTCTGCTCGCCACCCGAGGACGCCTGCGAGGTTCCGCGCGCGGTGATGTCCCAGGAGTGGGCGCCGAGCAGGTGGCGCACCACGGCACCCCGGGTCACGCTCATCCGCAGCTCGGCGTACCCGAGCACGGAGACCAGCACATAGCGGACGAAGAGCCGGGGACGCGCACCGATGCCGGGGGCGGCCAGCCGGTTGGCGGCGATCGCCTGCAGGACGGGCACGCCGTTGACGCCGATGGCGGCGACGATGAAGAACAGCAGGTCCCAGACCACACGTCGGTCGGTGGCCCAGGCCATGGCTATCACCAGCGGGATCAGCTGCGTCGCGAGGAACGGGTGGATGGCACGCCACGCCAGCAGGAACGCCACCCCGCGACGCTGCACCAGGCTCAGGTCACGGTTCCTCAGCAACGGCACGCAGTGCCGCAGGCTCACCTCGTGCCAGCCCTGCGCCCACCGGGTGCGCTGCTTCCACCAGCCGCCCCAGTCGGTGGGGGCCAGCTCGTAGGACAGGATGCGCGGGTCCATGGCGAGCCGCCGGCCCTCGCCGAGCGCGCGCATCGAGACGTCGATGTCCTCGGTGAGCATCCGCCCGTCCAGTCCGAGGTCGTCGAGGACCTCCGCGCGCCACCAGCCGTTGCTGCCACCGAAGAGGCCGAAGTCGTGGGTGACGGTGCGGCCCGGGTGCGCCACGGCGTACAACGTGGCGAACTCCGCCGCGACGGTGCGCGCGACGAACGAGTCACGGTCGTTGCGGATCGCGCACTGGCCCTGGACGACGTCGAAGCGCCCCTCGCCGGCGGCGTCGGCGAGCCACTGGGCCGCGCGCCGGGCGCTGGAGGGGTGCGGGTGGTGGTCGGCGTCGAAGATGCCGACGACGTCGACCCTGCCTCGCAGCAGCTCGGTCGCCACCTCGAGGTTCTGCACCTTCGAGGTCGACCCGGCCGCCCGCACGACCAGCAGCCGCGGCTCGCGCTCGGCGAGCTCCCGCAGCTCGCGCTCGACCAGCAGGCTGGTCGGGGAGTTGTAGACCAGCACCACCAGGTGTCGGTCGTGGGGGTAGTCGACGTCCAGGTGTGCCCGCAGGGACTCCATGATCGTCGCCTGCTCGTTGGGGAGGTACGCCGCCACGACCGTCGCCACCCGTGGCAGGTCCAGCGTTTCGACCGGTCGCTTCAGCGGCGGATCGGGGAACCGGAAGGCCCGTGCGGTCTCGATGGCGATGAGGAGCGCCGTGACCAACAGGGCGGAGAACAGCACCCAGAACCACAGCTCCAGTGCTGCTTCAGCGGGCGACCACGCCACCAGGACGTAGCCGCAGAAGCCGAGGACCGGTGGCGCCACCGTCCCGAGGCCGATCTCGACCGCGGCCTGGCCGCGGCGACCGAGGCGCGTGTACCACCTGCCCACCGGGCTCGCGCGTGCTCGGCCGGTCCATGTGCCGGTGCGGACGTCCGCGGGGGTGCGCGAACGGTCCCTCCCTGGGTGCTCCATCCCAGAACCTCTCGACTACGTGCCCGGGGGACACGGTGGGGGGTGTCGTGAGCGTATCTCGGCCTCCCTGCCGAGACACATGTCGTTCAACGCTGTGAACGAGGCGCCTGTCAGAGGGTCACGGTCGATCTCGACCGGTCTGGACCACCGGGGTGAGGCGGGCGCTCCCCCTCTGTGGCCTCCGCAGCCCATCGACTGGACGACTCAGGGGGCACGGACGGCCGCTTCGGGGCACACTGGTGCCCCCCCTCCGCATCCCCCTGAGTGCCCCCGGCATCCCCCGACGAATCGAGGTCAAGGTGCGCGTACGACGCCTGCTCTCCGGCGCGGCGAGCGTGCTCGCGCTGGCGCTGGTCGGCGCGGCCTCGACGACCCCGCTCACCCTGGCGTCGGCCGGCAGCACCGCCCTGCTGAGCAGCTCGCCCACCGACGCCTCGGTGCGGCTCGCCGACCGCCCCGCGGTGGGCGACAGCGAGGTCACCGCCGAGGTGGTGGTGGACCGCAGCAGCTCCGCGCTGCGGCAGGAGTGGATCGGGGTCGGGGCAGCGCTGACCGATGCGTCGGTCACGCACCTCGAGGGCCGCCCGGACCTGGTGTCGATGCTGTTCGGCCAGGAGCCAGGGGTCGGGCTGGAGTGGTTGCGCCTGCCGCTGTCCGCGACCGACATGTCCACGACCCTGTGGGCGTGGAAGTCGGGCAAGCGGGGCATCCGGCCCAGCCGCCCGGCCCGCGAGGCGATCCGCTTCCTGCGCCGTGAGGTGCTGCCGGTCGCCCCGGGGCTGCAGGTGATGGCCTCGGCCTGGACCGCGCCGCCGGCGTACAAGACCAATCGGTCGTGGTTCGGTGGCCGGCTGCGCGGGGACCGGGTGAAGAAGTACGCGCGGCTCCTGGTCGGCCAGGCGCGCTGGCTGACCTCGCACGGCGTGCCGCTGGGGTCGATCAGCCTGGGCAACGAGCCCGGCCACGTCTCCGACTACCCCACGATGGCCATCGGCGACCGGCAGCTGACGCGCCTCGCCCGCCGGGTCGCCGCACCGCTCGACAGCCTCGGGGTCGAGCTGTGGGGGCTGGACCACAACTGGGCCGACCTCCCGCGCCTGGACGCCACCGGCACCGCCGGGCTCGATGCGATCGCGCTGCACTGCTACGAGGGAGCGCCCGGCCAGGCCGCGGGGCTGGGACTGCCCTGGCTGGTCACCGAGTGCACCGGCACCGACGACGGTCCGATCAGCACCTTCGCCTGGGACTCCAAGAACCTCGTCGTCGACGCGGTCGCGGCCGGATCGACCGGTCTGCTCATGTGGAACCTCGCGCTCAGCCCCGGCTGGCGCGGGGCCTTCGGCGGGTGCTGGACCTGCCGCGGGCTCGTGACGGTCGACGGTGGCACCGTGCGACGCGAGGCGGAGTTCTTCGTCCTCGCGCACCTGCGCCGCGCCGCTCCCGCCGGCTCGCTCGCCGCACCGGTCACGACCACCGGGCCGCTGCTCGCCACCGGGTTCGCGGGCGACCCCGCCGGCGCCGGCCGGGTGGGCGTCTACGGCTTCAACACCTCCGACCAGACCCAGACGCTCCGGGTCCGCACCAGCGACGGCGCGCTCGCCTCGGTCCACGAGGTCGGGCCCTACGAGATCTTCTCGTGGGTCGGCCAGGGCTGACCCACCACCGCGGCCGGGGCCCCGTCGGCCGCTGACCGGCCCGCCGACCGGCCCGCCGACCGACCACAGGCCGGTGCTGTGCCGCGCCCTCCACCGCGGTGGCGACCCGTCGTTTCCGGGCCGCCCTCCCGGGCAGGGAGTCCGCACCTGACCCGACACCCGGCCCACGGCCGACCCGGAGGCACCGATGCCAGGAGACCCCGGCGCGATCCGCGCCACCCGGGTGCAGCGCGCGGGCAAGCCGGCGATGGACGCCGCCGAACTGCTGCGCGGTCGGCCCATAACTGCGGGGACGCGGCTGGCATGACCCGCTTCGCCCTCACCATCGAATATGACGGCCGCCCCTTCATGGGCTGGCAGCGCCAGTCGCATGGCCCCAGCGTCCAGCAAGCGATCGAGGAAGCCGTCACGCGCATCACCGCCGAAACGGCGCCCGTTCACGGCGCCGGGCGCACCGACGCCGGGGTGCATGCGATCGCGATGCGCGCGCATGTCGACATCGAAAAGGCGATCCAGCCCTTTCGCCTGATGGAAGCGCTGAACGCCCAGCTTCGCCCCGCGCCGGTGGCGATCCTTGCGTGCGAGACGGTCGCCGACGACTGGCACGCGCGCTTTTCGTGCGTCGGCCGCGCCTATGAATATCGCATCGTCAACCGCCGCGCGCCGCTGACCTGGGACAAGGGGCTCGCCTGGCAATTTGCGAAGCCGCTGGATGCCGAAGCGATGCACGGCGCGGCACAGGCGCTGGTGGGGCGGCATGATTTCACCACCTTCCGATCGGTGCATTGCCAGGCCCAAAGCGCAGTGAAGACGCTCGACCGTCTGTCGGTCAGCCGCCATGGCGACGAAATCGTCATCGAAGCCGCGGCGCGCAGCTTTCTGCATCATCAGGTTCGATCGATGGTCGGCTGCCTCACCCTCGTCGGCGAAGGCAAATGGTCGGCGCGCGACCTGAAGGCCGCGCTCGACGCCGCCGACCGGCAGGCTCTCGGCCTCAACGCACCGCCCGACGGCCTCTATTTCATCGAAGCAAAATATCCCTGACCCACGAAAAAGGGCGGCCCTTGCGGACCGCCCTCTTCACGTCTCGGCAGAACGGCTCAGAGCGCCTTTTCGGCGTAATAGAGCGGCGCATGCTCGTTGAGGATCTGAAGGATCTTCGCCTGCGCGGTCTTTTCGTCGCTTTCTTCCATCGCAGCGAGTTCGCGCGCGAGGCGGCTCGACGCCGCTTCGAAGATCTGACGCTCCGAATAGCTCTGTTCGGGCTGATCGTCGGCGCGGAACAGGTCGCGAGTCACCTCGGCGATCGACACGAGGTCGCCCGAGTTGATCTTCGCTTCATACTCCTGGGCGCGGCGCGACCACATGGTGCGCTTTACCTTCGGTTTCGTGGTCAGGACCTGAAGCGCTTCCTTCAGCGTCTTGTCCGACGACAGCTTGCGCATCCCCACGCCCTCGGCCTTGTTGGTCGGGACGCGCAGGGTCATTTTTTCCTTTTCGAAGCGCAGGACATAAAGTTCGAGCTGCATGCCGGCGATTTCCGACTTTTGCAGTTCAATGACGCGCCCCACGCCATGTTTGGGATAAACGACATAGTCACCGACTTCAAAGACGAGCGTGTTTGCGGACATGCAGGTTCCTTTCATTTGCCCCGTCGGGACCGGAAAAGCGCGAAAAGGCCGGGTACGTCCGCCCTCGTCGGAGGGGGATCGAAGCAAGGCGGTCGGCGCTAGCCAGTCAAAGTGACAAGGGATATGGCTCCATCAGGACGCCGCAGGGTGCCTTTCCGGCGATGGAAAGTGGCAAGCTGTCGACGCGTTGATATTTATTATATCAGATTCGCAACAAAATTGCCACCCCCGCACGGAAATCCGCGGGTCGGCGGCTTGACGCCCCCCGAAACGCGTTTCACCTTGAGACGGAATCATAGATGGGGATGCCAAGATGAAAGATCAAATCTGGTGGGTTACGGGGGCTTCTTCGGGTATCGGCGCGGCACTGGCGCGCGGCCTTTCGGCGCGCGGCGCGCGGCTGATCCTGTCGGGCCGCAACGTGGCTGCGCTCGAAGCGGTGGCAAAGGATTGCGGCGCGGGCACGATGATCCTGCCGTTCGAGGCGACCGACTATGATGCGATTCCCGCGCTGGTCGAACAGGCCTGGGCCTGGGGCGGGCGCATCGATGGCCTCGTCAACAATGCCGGTATTTCGCAGCGCAGCCTGGCGGCCGAAACCGATTTTTCGGTCTATCAAAAGATCATCGCGGTCGACCTGCTCGCGCCGATCGCCCTCACCCAGGCGCTGCTTCCGCGCATGATCGCGGCCGGCGGTGGTCAGATCATTGCCATATCGAGCGTCGCGGGGGTCGCCGGCGTGCCGCTGCGCAGCGCCTATTCGGCGGCCAAGCACGGCATCATCGGCTATCACGACAGCGTCCGCGCCGAAAACGAGCATCTGGGACTGAAGGTGCTGGTGGTCGAACCTGGATCAGTGCGCACCAACGTCAGCCGCAACGCGCTCAACGCCGACGGCAGCGTCCGCGGCGCAAGCGATGCGGCAATCGACAACGGCCTGTCGCCCGACGATGCTGCGGCACAGATGCTCGCCGCAGTCGACGCCGGAACGCGCGAACTGGTGGTCGCCGAAGGCGCCGAAGCCGCCATCGCCGCCCTTCGCCGCAGCGACCCGAACGCGCTGTTCGACCGGATGAACGCCATGGTGCAGGCGGGCTATGCCCAGCAGATGGGCGCCGGCCGACCGGACTGAACCGGTCGGCCGGATCGGAAAGTCGGCTACTTCGTGTCGACAGTCACCGCGACAGGCACCGGTTTGTCGGCGTCCGTCGGAACATAGGCCGGGTTGAAGCGATCGAGCCACTTGGCCGCTTCTTCCAGCCACTGGATATGCACATCTTCATAAGGAAGGTTGTGCGTGCCCTTGGGCTGTTCGACATATCGAAAATCGATGTCTTCCTTTTTGCCAGCACCCTTGAGCCGCGAAACGAGCGTTCGCGATTGCTCGATCGGAATGCGCGCGTCGCGAAGACCCGCCACGATGAGGATCGGTGCCCACTTGCCTTCCGGGTGACGCGCCGAAGAAATATCGACAAGATCGCTCGCAGTCGCCTGGAAGCTCGCGCCGAAACTTCCGAACGCATTGGTGTCATAGGATTTCATCATCGGGAAATCATATACGCCCGCCCCCGCTATGGCACATCGCCAAAAATCGCCATCGCGCTGAGCGCCGCGTGCTGTCGCATAGCCGCCATAGGACCATCCCATGATGCACGCTCGTTTCGGGTCGATCAGCCCCTGCTTCCCGAACCACGTCACGGCGTCGTTCAGATCGTCCTGCATCCGGTTACCGTAACCGTCGGGCTTACGCCCTTCCTTGACGAAATCTTTTCCGTAGCCGCCCGAACCGCGATAATTCGGCTGAATTACGACATAGCCCAACTCGGCCAGCGCCTGATGCCAGGGGAAAAAGCCAAAGCCCTCTTCGTCGCGGATACCATATGGTCCGCCGTGCGGCATGACGACGACGGGCAAGTTTTTGCGGCTCTTGCGGTGGCGGGGATAGGTAATCACCGCTTCGATTTCGAGACCGTCGGATGCTTTGTACCGAACCGATTCCGTCGGGTTCATCTTTGCCCCCTTCAAGATCGGATGGGTCCAGCCGAGAAGCTGCATCTTCCCGCTTTCGGTATCGTAGAGATAGTAGCCGCCGGGATCGCTCGTTTCCGATACGCGCACGATCAACTTGGTGTCGCCGTCGTTGGTCGACGTGATCATCGCATTGCCTTCGCCGAAATCTTCGTCGAAGAAGGCCTGGATCTGCGCGAGACGCGGATCCATCCATTTCCGGCGTTCCTTGTTGGTAGTGAAAGCGACGCCTAACAGCTTCGATTCGGACTCGTCGGCGATAAGGCCATCGACATCGTAGCGACTGAGCTGGAAGACCGGCGGCCCCACAATTTCCAGCGTCTTCATGTCCACCTTGTAGACGCGCCGCAAATTGTCTTTGTTACTAGTAGCATAGGCCATGTCCGGCTCATCGAGAAAAATCTCGGGGACGATCTGTGACTGCGTGAAGGTCGGATCCTTTTCGTTGGACACCGTCTTGAGTGTTTCCGACCCGTTCGAGCGATACATGAGCCGCTGGTTGCCCTTCGAATCCGACCCGACAGCGGCGCGAATGACCCCCTTGCCGTCAACCATCCAGCTGTCGACTTCGGGGTTGGGCCGCATCACCGATTTGTATTTGCCCGTGCGTACATCGACTTCCACAACCTCGGGGCCCGGCGAGAAGCTGCCGTCCTTGAACGTTCCGCGCTGCAGCAGGATCGTTTCCTTTTCATCGTCGATGTGCAGGATCGTACCCGCATCGGCTCCGGCATCCGTCCACGCCAGCGGCATGAGCTTTCCGGTTTCAAGGTCATAGGCAACCAGCCGTCGCAGATCGGCGCGCTGACCGAAAATATTCTCGCGCGAGAGCAAGGTTACCAACAGGGTCCGGTTCCCGACCCATCGCCATGTCCCCATGGTTCGGTCGCCTGCCTCACGATATTCTTCGGCCTTCGCAATCAAGGTCGAAGGATTTCCGGGTTTAGCAAGATCGATATAGGCGAGATTATCGACGCCATCGCGGCTCAGCATAACGGCGATCTTCGTACCGTCCGGCGACAATCGCGGATCGCGCATGAACGGTCTTTTCCCGAAAACTGCCGTATCTACCCGCCCCTTTTGTGCGACCACCACAATGTCGCTGGTTTGCGCTCCCCCCGCCACAGGCATCATCATCGCCGATGCGAGCAACGCCGCGGCAAACATCTTTTTGACCATTTCAGTCTCCGTTTTCGCACCACGGCATGTGGCGCAACCCCTTGGCAAGCGGATCGAATGCCGCGCCATCCCTAGGCCAGAGTAGAAAAGGCGGCGGACGAAAACAACTGCCGAACGTTACCGGAGAAACGAAAAAGGCCCCGCCGGATCGCGCCGGCGGGGCCATTCTTTCACCCTGACGGGCGCGATGTTTACATCGCGTGTCCCGCCAGCGCCGCGAGCAGCAGCAGCGCGACGATGTTGGTGATCTTGATCATCGGGTTGACGGCCGGACCCGCGGTATCCTTGTAGGGATCGCCGACGGTGTCGCCCGTCACGGCTGCCTTATGGGCTTCACTGCCCTTGCCGCCATGGTTGCCGTCCTCGATATATTTCTTGGCATTGTCCCACGCGCCGCCGCCCGAGGTCATCGAGAGGGCGACGAACAGGCCGCCGACGATCACGCCGAGCAGCAGCGCGCCGAGCGCGGCAAAGCCGTTCTCCTGACCCGCAACCGCCGAGATCACGAAATAGACGACGATCGGCGCCAGCACCGGCAGCAGCGAGGGGATGATCATCTCCTTGATCGCCGCCTTGGTGACGAGGTCGACGGTGCGCGCATAGTTCGGCTTCGACGTGCCCGCCATGATGCCGGGATCGCCCGCGAACTGATCGCGCACATCCTTTACCACGTCACCCGCCGCGCGGCCGACGGCGGTCATGCCCATCGCACCGAAGAGGTACGGAAGCTGCGCGCCGAGCAGCAGCCCGACGATGACATAGGGGTTTTCGAGGCTGAAATTGACCGTCAGGCTCGGGAAGAATTCCCGAAGGTCGGTCGTATAGGCCGCGAACAGCACCAGCGCGGCGAGGCCCGCCGAACCGATGGCATAACCCTTGGTCACGGCCTTGGTGGTGTTGCCGACCGCGTCGAGCAGGTCGGTCTTTTCACGAACGCTGTCGTCCAGCCCCGCCATTTCGGCGATGCCGCCCGCATTGTCCGTCACCGGACCATAAGCGTCGAGCGCAACGACCATGCCGGCCAGCGCCAGCATCGCGGTCGCGCCATAGGCAATGCCGATCAGGCCCGCGAGCTGATAGGCGATGATGATGCCCGCGACGATGACCAGCGTCGGCAGCAC
>NZ_LUPI01000091.1:0-22489 GCF_001627265.1 Nocardioides sp. REDSEA-S30_B4
CAGTTTGTCTAAGCGACTCATCGCGCGTGCGCTCTGGGACTACGCAGAGGATGCGCACGTGCAGCGAGCCCTTGACCTAACTGAGGACGAACACGCGAATGATCCGCCCTGGGTTGTCTGGAGTCTCCATCGTTTGGAAACGAGGATGGACTCATGCCGAAGGACACCACCCCGGGGAAGCCGACCACGCGTCGCTACAGCCCCGAAGAGAAGGCCGCTGCGGTGCGGATGGTCAGGGCCTTGCGTGCTGAGCTCGGCACCGAGCACGGCACGGTGCAGCGCGTCGCGTCCCAGTTGGGGTACGGCACCGAGTCAGTGCGGTCCTGGGTGCGTCAGGCCGACATCGACGAGGGTCACCTGCCCGGGACCAGCACCAGCGATGCGGCAAGGTTGAAGGCGCTGGAGCAGGAGAACCGTGAGCTCAAGCGTGCTAACGAGATCCTGAAGCGGGCAGCAAGTTTCTTCGGGGCGGAGCTCGACCGCCAGCACAAGAAGTAGCCGCGTTCATCGACGCCAACCGCGACGACATCGTCGCCGGCCAGCGTCTTGGGGTCGAGCTCATCTGCAGCGTGCTGCAGGTGGCCCCGAGCAGCTACTACGAGTACAAGAACCGCCGACCCTGCGCCCGGGCGCGGCGCGATGCGGTGATGGCGCCGATCGTGCGGGGGCTGTGGGAGCAGAACTACCGGGTCTACGGCGCCCGCAAGATCTGGAAAGCCGCCCGGCGCGGTGGTCACGACATCGGCCGTGACCAGGTCGCGCGGCTCATGCGCGCCGAAGGGATCGAAGGGGTCCGGCGTACCAAGCGCGTGCGGACCACGAAGCCCGATCCGGCTGCGCCGCGCCACCCCGACCTGGTGGGTCGTGACTTCACTGCCACGGCACCGAACCAGCTGTGGGTCACCGACCTGACCTACGTGCCGACCTGGGCCGGGATCGCCTACGTCTGCTTCATCATCGACGTCTACTCCCGGACCATCGTCGGGTGGCGCGTGGCCTCGCACATGCGGACCGCGATGGTCCTCGACGCGATCGAAATGGCCCGTTGGTCACGCGGCACCGACCTGGCCGGCCTGCGGTGTCACAGCGACGCCGGCAGTCAATTTACGTCGATTCGATACGGCGAGCGCCTGGCCGAGATCGGCGCGGTTCCCTCGATAGGGACCGTCGGTGATTCCTACGACAACGCCCTGGCAGAGACCGTGAACGGCTACTACAAGGCCGAGCTGATCCGCGGCCCTGCACGTGAAGGCCGACCCTGGAAAAGCGTCGAGGACGTCGAGCTTGCGACGCTGTCCTGGGTCCACTGGCACAACCACGAACGCCTCCACGGCTACCTCGACGACGTGCCACCAGCAGAGTTCGAGCAAGCGTTCTACGCTACAAAACGGACCGACCAATCCCTGGTCGGAATCCAATAGCCCGAGCCTCCAACAGACCCAGGGCGGATCAGAAGGTGCAGCACATTTGCGCTTGGTATGACCTGCCTGAGTACCCGCTCCCTGTCTCGGGGCAGCGCATCACCAACAATCATGTGTGTGCACTGGCCGCCATCACGCTGTTCGAGGGCTCCGTGCGACCTCTGGCCCAGATGAGGCGCAGGCCAGCCAAGTCGTGCCCGCCAGCCCTACAGGACTGACTGGCACATCCGCTTCTGCCGCGCGCTCTCGACGATGAGCGCGCACTGCGATCAGGAAGGCGGGGCCTGACCCTCACGGAGCCGAAGCGGCACGTCGACACCGTAGCGATCGGCGGAGCCAACGACGTCGCGGAGCAGTTGAGCCCGCTTCTTGAGTTCGGGAAGGCTGAGCGCACCTAGTTCTTCTATCTGGCCGCTAAGCAGGCGACGAATCTCGTCGTTGTGGCCGTTGAGTTCATCGATCTGCCACATCAACTGGTGGAACTCGTCGAGTTCATACCCGGTGATCGTGTGAGCGGCGCTCCGGAAGGCGTCGTCTCCGTGGTGAATGGTGACGAAGAGCCCTTGGCGCAGGATCCGCATCTCGTCCGCGCTGACGGCGAAACACCCGTCCTCAGTCTGTTCCACGGTCACATGTTCGCAGAGCGCGTCCAGACCTCTAGGCCAAGGAATCGCACGCTCTCCTGCCGCCTAGCGTGCGCGGCCGCGCGCGCTCTTCTGCCGCCTGGTGCGCGCGCGTCAGCGCGCACTGATCTGCCGCAGTGCAGGCACTTCGGGGCCCGTGCAACGACGGCGGGGAGATCTCAACGCGTTCGTCGTGCTCGACCGTGGATCACGCACCGCTCGCGGCGAGCGCGAACCAACGCAAGGGTGCGCCGGCTCGGCGGGAGCGACGGATCGAACCGGCGCATTGATACGCCGGTTCGACGGACAGGACGGTCGGCTCGGGTCAGTCCAGGTCGCCGTCGTCGGTCGGGTCGTCGCGGCCGGCTCGGGAGAGCTCGTCGCGGACCACGGCGAACGCCATGCCCGAGCCGTAGCCCTTGCGGGCCAGCATGCCGACCAGCCGTCTGGTGGCGGTGACGTCGTCGACACGGCTCAGCGAGCGCAGCTTCTTGCGCACCAGGGTGCGCGCGGCCTGCTCCTCCTGCTCCGGCTCGAGCTCGTCGAGGGCCTCGCGGGCGACCTCGTCGTCCACGCCCTTGCGGCGCAGCTCCTGGGCCAGCGCCCGGCGGGCCAGGCCCTTGGCCGACTGCCGACCGGCGACCCAGCTGCGGGCGAACGCCTCGTCATCGACCAGGCCGACCTCCTCGAAGCGGTCGAGCAGCCGGGTCGCCAGGTCCTCGGGGACGTCCTTGGAGCGCAGCTTGTCGCTGAGCTCCTTGCGGCTGCGGGCCCGCCCGGTCAGCTGGTCGAGCAGGATCGTGCGCGCGACCTGCTCGGGGTCGGCGTCCGGCCCCGCCGCCACCGGGTCCTCCGGTGGCGGCTGGGCGCGGTCGCGTGCCTGCTTCGCCTCGCGGGCGCCCGTCCAGGCGTCCACGCCGAGGCTGACGTCGCCCGCCCAGTCAGGGGCGGGACGGGTCTCGGGGTCCACGGGCCGGTGTCTCCGATCAGCTCGTAGGTCCAGGCGCTGGTGTTCGAAGGCCGGTGCCTGAGCACTTCGACCCAGGTCTCGACACGCGGGTCGCGACTTCGTCCCTCAGTCGCGCCGCTCGCTCGACCACCATCAGCGAGTCCGCTGGCGCGTCCCAGGTCTCGACACGCGGGTCACGGCTTCGCAAGCTCAGCCGTGCCGCTCGCTCGACCACCGACATCGCTGCTTCGCAAGCTCAGCAGCGATCAGAAGTCATCCACGCCGATCGGGTCGGCGGGCGCCTCGGCGTCGACGGTCGGGCCGACCCCGAGCTTCTCGAGGATCTTCTTCTCCAGCTCGTTGGCCAGGTCGGGGTTGTCGCGCAGGAAGGTGCGCGCGTTCTCCTTGCCCTGGCCGAGCTGGTCGCCCTCGTAGGTGTACCAAGCGCCGGCCTTGCGGACCAGGCCCGCCTCGACGCCCACGTCGATCAGGCCACCCTCGCGGGAGATGCCCTTGCCGTACATGATGTCGAACTCGGCCTGCTTGAACGGCGGGGCCACCTTGTTCTTGACGACCTTGACGCGGGTGCGGTTGCCGACCATCTCCTGGCCGTCCTTGAGCGTCTCGATGCGGCGCACGTCGAGGCGGACCGAGGAGTAGAACTTCAGCGCGCGACCACCGGTGGTGGTCTCCGGCGAGCCGAACATCACGCCGATCTTCTCGCGCAGCTGGTTGATGAAGATCGCGGTGGTGCCGGAGTTGTTGAGCGCACCGGTCATCTTCCGCAGCGCCTGGCTCATCAGGCGGGCCTGCAGACCCACGTGGCTGTCACCCATCTCGCCCTCGATCTCGGCGCGGGGCACGAGCGCGGCCACGGAGTCGATGACGATCAGGTCGAGCGCACCGGAGCGGATCAGCATGTCCGCGATCTCCAGCGCCTGCTCACCGGAGTCGGGCTGGGAGACCAGCAGGGCGTCGGTGTCGACACCGAGGGCCTTGGCGTACTCCGGGTCGAGCGCGTGCTCGGCGTCGATGAAGGCGACGATGCCGCCGGCACGCTGGGCGTTGGCCACGGCGTGCAGGGCGACCGTGGTCTTTCCGGAGGACTCCGGACCGTAGACCTCCACGACGCGGCCGCGCGGGAGGCCGCCGAGGCCGAGCGCCACGTCGAGCGCGATGGCACCGGTCGGGATCACCTCCAGGGGGGCGCGGGTCTCGTCGCCCAGTCGCATGACCGAGCCCTTGCCGAACTGCCGCTCGATGTTGGCGAGCGCTGCATCCAGCGCCTTGTCGCGATCTCCACCAGCCATGGGTGTCGTCCTCTTCTCTCGTCGTGGGCCAGGCACATCGACGACGCTAGAGGGAGCCACCGACAACGCCTGATCAGCGTGTCGTGCACTGTGGAGAGCCTCGCTCCGCGTCATGCCTGTGGACAGCACGGTAGCCGAACACCTGTTCGATCCGGCGCGCGACACGCACGACACGCCGGCAGTCGGGGAGGAGGCCGGCGGAGGCTCAGGGCAGCGTGACGGTGAACCGGCAGCCGGGGACGCACCCGTGCGACCCGGCGGGCTGGTTGTCGACCCGCACGGTCCCCCCGTGGGCCTCGACGAGCCCGGCGACGATCGCCAGCCCCAGGCCGGCTCCGCGCGAGGACGGCTGCTGCTCCGGCGTACGCGCGGCGGAGCCCTGCCAGGCGACGTCGAAGACGCGGACGAGGTCCTCGTCGGCCAGTCCCCCGCAGGCGTCGCTCACCGACATCTCGACACCGCCGTCGGGCAGCCGGCGTCCCTGGACGTCGACCCGACCACCGGGCGCGGTGTGCCGCACGGCGTTGCCGACCAGGTTGGCGACCACCCGGGAGAGCGCACCAGGATCGGCCTGCACCTCCAGGCCGGGATCGACGGAGCCGCCGACCCCGACCGAGCGGGCGGAGGCGACCGGTTCGGCGGCCGCGATCGCCTCGCTCACCAGGTCGCCGAGCGACACCGGCTCGGGGGCCAGACGCAGCACGCCGGCGTGGATGCGGGAGAGCTCGAAGAGGTCGTCGACCATCCGGCTCATCCGGTCGACCTCGGTGCGGATCTGGCGGTGGTAGCGCGCCGGGTCGGCGGCCATCCCGTCCTCCAGCGCCTCGGACATCGCGCGCATCCCGGCCAGCGGGGTCCGCAGGTCGTGGGAGACCCACGACACCAGCTCGAGCCGGGCCTCCTCCAGCCGCGCCTCGCGGGCCCGCGCCTCCTCCAGCCGGTGGTGCGTGGCGGCCAGCTCCTCGGAGAGCCGGCGGAACTCCGCCGGGCCCCGCGCGGTCACCGGTTCGTACGCCGCCGTCGCCCCGACCCGGCGCACCTCCTCGGCCAGTCCGCGCGACCACACCACGACCGCTCGCGATAGCACGACCGCGACCAGGACCGAGACGACCGCGGCACTGGCCGCGACCAGCGTGAGGGCGCCGAGGTCGTGCTCGGAGATGAACATCGCCCGGGCGACGACCAGCACCCCGGCCAGCATGCCGAGCACCGGCACGACGGCCACCAGCACCAGCTGCCAGGCGATCGAGAGCCGGCGCACCGCCCAGGCGGCCGCCAGCCCGAGCGTCCCGACCGCCAGCGCGGCCGCGACCGCCATCGCGACGATCTGCAGCTTGTCCTGCGTCATGCGGGGGCGGGCTCCCAGCGGTAGCCGACGCCCCAGACCGTCACCAGCCGGGCCGGCTGCTTCGGGTCGGCCTCGACCTTCTCGCGCAGCCGGCGCACGTGCACGGTGACCGTCGACAGGTCCCCGACGCTCCAGCCCCACACCCGCTCCAGCAGGTCCTCGCGGGACCACGCGGTGCCGGGGTGGGCCAGCAGGAAGCGCAGCAGGTCGAACTCACGCGCCGTCAGCGCGAGGCTCTCCCCCGCCCGCCTCACCTCGTGGCGCGAGACGTCGAGCACCAGGTCGCCGTCGGTGAGCACGGTGGTCGGCTCGGGGTCCTGACCGACTCCCGCGCGCCGCAGCACCGAGTCGACGCGCAACGCGAGCTCGCGCGGGCTGAACGGCTTGGTGACGTAGTCGTCGGCGCCGACCTCGAGGCCGGCGACCCGGTCGCCCTCCTCGCCCAGCGCGGTCAGCATCACCACCGGCACCTCGGCGCGCCGGTCGGGCAGCGCGCGCAGCCGGCGGCACACCTCCAGCCCGCCCACGCCGGGCAGCATCAGGTCGAGCACCACCAGGTCCGGGGCGCCCTCGACGGGCGCCTGGCCCGGTGGGCCCATCCGCCGCAGCGCGTCCTCGCCGTCGCCGGTCTCCTCGACCTCGTGGCCGTGGGCGCGCAGGTAGGACACGACCACCTCGCGCACGGTCACGTCGTCGTCGACCACCAGGACCCGCCCCATCAGCGGCCCCCGGTCCCCTCGGGCGCGGCGCGACGTGAGCGCAGCGTGTGGAGCAGGACGGGCAGCACGACCACGATGATGACGGTCGCGACGAGCACGAGGTAGCCCGCGGTGTAGTCACGGTCCAGCAGCGTCGGGTTCTCCGGGGCGTTCTCGCGTCCGAACCCACCGAGGAACGGCACCGCCAGCACCGTCAGGCTGCCCAGCACCACGAGGCCCGCACCCGCAGCCGGCCTCGCCACGGCCGGCAGCAGCCGGGTGGCGAGCAGCGACACCGCGATCACCACCGAGCCCAGCACGAGGTCGTGCACGACCACCCCTCCGGCCAGCCACAGGACCACGTCGAGGTTGCGGTCCAGGTCCTGGCGCGACAGCAGCAGCCATGCGCCGTACGCCGCCAGCAGCACGCCCGCGGCGCCGAGCACCGCGCGTCCGGGGCTCACCCGTCCCGTCCCACCGGCGCTCACGTGACCGCCTCCAGCCTCGAGAGCCACTTGGTCTGCAGGACGCCGGGCCGGTTGGGGGCGATGAGCCGGGCCGGGTAGCCATGGTCGAGGTCGAGCGGCTCGCCGGAGAGCGCGAGCGCGACGAGGGTGCGGTCGTCGTCGGCGAAGTTGCCCTGCAGCAGGGTCGCGCGGAACGCGCCCCGCTCCTGCAGCGAGGTCACCTCGACCTCGGCGCCGCGCGGGGCGTCGACGAGGTCGAGGAGGTCGCGCAGCCGCACGCCGGTCCACACCGCGGAGGCGCTCCACCCCTCGACGCACGCGATCGGCAGCTCCTCCGAGCGCTGAGGCATGGCCAGCAGGTCCTCGCGCGTCAGGGAGACGGTGGTGCCAGCGTGCGCCACCACCAGCCGGTACGCCGGTGACGACGCCGACTCCTCGACCCCGGCCGCGGCCGCGGTGCGGTTGATCGGCACGCCGCCCGGGCCGTCGCCGGAGCGGACCCCCAGGACGGACACGCGCCGCAGCCACGGGACGGTCGAGCCCGCGGTGGCCAGCACGGCCAGGCCCGCGGCGACCCAGGTCGAGCGCAGGAGTCCGCGACGGCTGAGCCCGCCACGGACCACGGCCTCGGGGCGGTCGAGGGCGGTGTCGTCGACGTCGCGCCCGAGCGCCTCACGGATGGTGGGCAGCTTGACGGCGACGTGCAGCAGCAGGGCGCCGATCGCGACCCAGGCCAGGGCGTAGTGGCTGCGGCGGAAGGAGAAGTCCCAGGGGTACCACTGGGTGGAGTTGAGCAGCCCGGTCACGAGCAGGAAGACCGAGGCCGAGACGAGCACGGCGATCGAGGCCCGCTCGGCGCCGTCGCGGGCGCGGGCCGCCCAGCCGCTGGGCAGCCCACGGACGAGCAGGGGCAGGACGCTCCACAGCTTGACCAGCAGCAGCGGGATGCAGGCGATGCCGGTGGTCACGTGCAGCCCCTGGGTGAGGCGGTAGCCCCACGACGGGCTGGTGGGGAATGGCACCGGCTGGGTGGGGTTCTGCGCGTAGTGGCTCACCAGGCCGGTGAGGAACGCGATGCCGAAGCAGATCCCGAGCCACCGCCCGACGCGGGCCGTGACGGCGGCGCTGCGCAGGTGCGAGGTCTCGCGGGGCGCTCGTCGGAGTGCCGGGAGCAGGCTCACGGCCGCCGCTCCAGGACGGCCAGCCACCGCTGGGGCGCGAACGGTGCGCGGGTCGTGACCGACCAGCCGGTCGCCCGGGCGAGGCCGAGGACGCCGTCGACACCGACCACCGACCACCGGAAGGGGCGGCTGGTCGTGCCGGCCAGCTCCAGGCGCGCCCACCGGGTGGTCGACGGCACGCCGGGCGCGGCGAGCTCCACCACGACCGGGTCGAACACGCTGCCCTGCAGCGCGGCCACCCCGCGGGCCCTGGTCTGGGCCACGGCCTCCGGCACGACGTCGATGCCGAGCACCCGCCGGTCGCGTCCCTCGGCGAGCCGTTGCGCGAGCCGCCCGGGACCGCAGCCGACGTCGAGGGTGTCGCCGACGCACGCGGCGAGCAGGGCGTCGTCGTGGGGGTCCGCGGCGCGGGTCCACTCGTGGACCGGCAGCTCGGTTGGCCCGCCGTCGAGCCCGAGCACCCGGCACGGCACCCCGCGCAGCGCGTGGCTGAAGAGGCTGCTGAAGGACCGGTCGTGCAGGTCGGGGACCTCCTCGGCCAGGCTCATGCGTCCACCCCCAGCCACGCCCGGGCGAAGCGGGAGGACGGGCACGCGGCCGCCACCACGTCGGCGTCCGCGACGGTGTCGACGTCACGCTCGACCGGCGCCGTCCCGACCTCCAGGCCGCGGGCGCGCAGGGCGGCCAGGGTGTCGTCGTGGGTGCGCTCTGTCGACATCTCGACCCCGGCGAGCACCGCGGCGTCGTGCGGGTCGCGCAGCGCCAGCACCCACCAGCCGCCGTCCTCGGCGGGCCCGAGCACGGCGTCGTGCCGCTCGAGCCCAGCGACGACGAGGTGGAGCAGGTCGGGGGTCAGCTGCGGGGTGTCCATGCCGACCTGCACGACTGGGCCGGGGCCCGAGTCCGCGACGTCGGCGTGCGCAGCGGCGAGCCGCTCGTCGAAGCCCTCGCCGCGCTGCGGGTGCACGTGCCAGCCCCGCGTGGCGGCCAGCAGGGCAGGGCCGTCGACGGCCTCGGCGAGGTCACCGGCGAGCGCGAGGTGGCAGTGCTCCGCGCCGTACGCCGCCGTGCAGGCCTCCACGGTGTCGAGCAGCGCGGCCGCGGCCAGCTCGGCGGCCCGCTCGAGGCCGACGTCGGCGCCCAGCCGGGTCTTCACCCGTCCGGCGACGGGCGCCTTGGCGAGCACCAGTGCGCGCACGGGGCCGACGGGAGAGCCGCTCATGACAGCACCCGCCAGAAGTCGCGGGCGGCACGGACCGTGCCGCGCACGGACCCGGAGACCTTCGAGCGGGTGCCCTCGGCGCGCGGGTGGTAGTCGACGTCGTGCTCGCTGACCCGCCAGCCGGCGACGGTGAGCTTCTGCAGCAGCTCGACGGGGTAGCCGAAGCGGCGGTCGCGCACGTCGAGGTCGAGCAGCGCGCGTCGGTCGAGCACCCGCATCGGCGCGATGTCGTGGGCGGCCATGCTCAGGCGGCGACGCAGCCACCAGACGATGATGTTGTTGCCCAGGCGGGCGTGCCAGGGCCAGACCCGGCGGTCGACCGGTCGACGGCGGCCCAGGGCGGCGTCGGCGCGGCCCGAGCGCACGTCGTCGAGCATCGGCAGCAGCTGCTCGGGGTCGAAGCTGCCGTCGCCGTCCATGAAGGCGACGTGGTCGTGCGTGGCGGCCAGCAGCCCGGCGTGGACGGCCGCGCCGTAGCCCGGCGTCGACTCCCGCACCACGTGGGCCCCCAGCCGCTCGGCCACCGCGGCGGTGTCGTCGGTCGAGCCGTTGTCGACCACGATCACTCGGAACTGCGCCGGCACCCGCGGCAGCAGCGTCGCCAGGGCCGGGCCTTCGTCCCGGCACGGAAGCACCAGGTCCGCGACGGGGCCGGCCACCGGGTCGGCCGTCGGGACGGCAGGGTCGGGTGCGGGCATGGCAGCGACCGTAGCCCGAGGCCGGTACCGCAGGGGTGGGGCAACTCTTACGGCCTCGTGACACCGCCTCGTCGAGCGGTGCGGTCGCTGGGCGGCTCCCCCTACAGTCGCGGGCATGCCCTCCCCCGCGGTCGCTCGGCCCGCCGACCCGTCCGGCGACCCGTCCGCAGCCCCCTCCACCGCCGGGTCCCACCGCGCCGCGACGGTCGGCGTCGTGCTCGTCGGGCTGCTGGTGATCGCCGCGTTCACCGTGCCGCACCTGGTCGGCTGGGAGGTGCACACCCGGGCGCCGCGCTCCCAGGTCGAGGAGCTGGTGATCCCGCCGCTGCACGGGTGGTTCGCCCCGCAGTGGTTCGGCCCCGGGACGCTGCCGGCGATCGCGCTGGGCCTGGGCGGCTGGTGGTGGGGCGTGCGCTGGGCGCGGGTCGCGCCGTGGCGTGGCCTGCTGCTCGCGACGTACCTCCTGGCGCTCGGGTGGTGCCTCGCCCTCGCCCTGGTCGACGGCCCGAGCGGGCTCTCGCGGGTGCTGGGCCACCCGGTGGAGTACCTCCCCACGGCGCGCTCGATCGACGACGTGGGCCTGCTGCTGGCCGAGTACGTCGACCGCATCTCCTACGACGCCTCGCCCCGCAACTGGCCGACCCACGTCGCTGGGCACCCGCCGCTGATGCTGCTGTTCTTCGTCGGGCTGGTGCAGGTGGGCCTCGGCGGCGACCTGGCCGCCGGTGTCGTGGTCACCGTGGTCGGCGCCTCGATGCCGGTGGCGGTGCTGGTGACGCTGCGCGCCCTCGCGGGCCACGACCTCGCCCGACGGCTCGCGGTGCCGCTCGCGCTGTCCCCCGTGGCCGTCTTCGTCGCGGTCTCCGCGGACGCGGTGATCGGTGCGGTCGTCGCCTGGGGACTGGCCTGCCTCGCACTCGCGAGCCGGCCCGGGGACGAGGGTCCCGACCGATGCAGCCGCTGGGGCTGGTCGGTGGCGGCCGGCCTGCTCCTGGGCTGCTCGGTGCTGATGTCCTACGGCATGCCGCTGGTCGGGCTCGTCGCGCTCGCCGTCATCACGGCCGGCCGAGCCTGGCGGACGCCGGTCTTCCCGGTGACCGTGGCGGCAGCGCTGGTGCCGGTGCTCGGCTTCGCGGTCGCCGGCTTCGCGTGGTGGGAGGCCTACCCCGTGCTGCACGAGCGCTACTGGGACGGCATCGCCTCGATCCGCCCGGCGTCGTACTGGCTCTGGGGCAACCTCGCCGCCCTCGCCGTCATCACCGGCCCCGCCGTGTGGGGCGGGCTGGGCGTGCTGGTGACCCGGGTCCGTCCGCACGCACAACGTGCGCTGCCCGAGCCCGAGCGCGTCGTCCTCCTGCTGGCCGGTGCGATGCTGCTGGTCGTGCTCGCCGCCGACGCGTCACGGATGAGCAAGTCGGAGGTCGAGCGGATCTGGGTGCCGTTCGTGCCGTGGCTGACGCTCACCGTCGCGCTGCTGCCGCCCCGGTGGCGCTCGCCCGCCCTGCTCGCGCAGGTCGTGACGGCCCTCGCGGTGCAGCACCTGGCCTACACGACCTGGTGAGGACCCTCAGGGACGCAAGGGCGCGGTGGCGAAGGCCGTCAGCCCGACGTCGGGCAGCACCTCCGCGCTGAACCCGAGCTCCGCGCGCGCCCGCTCCGGCGAAGCCACGATGTGCCGCACGTCCCCGAGCCGGTAGCCGCCGGTCACCTCCGGCGCGAGGTCGCGTCCGGTCCCCTCCGCCACCAGCTCGGCGACCCGGCGGATGCCGACCGGGTGGCCGGAGGCGACGTTGTAGGCGCGGTGGTGCCCCGCCGGCGCCTCGAGCACCGCGTCGAGCGAGGCGAGGTTGGCGCGCGCGACGTCGGTGACGTGCACGAAGTCGCGCATCTGCTCGCCGTCCTCGTAGACCGTCGGCGCCTCACCGCGCTCGAGGGAGGAGCGGAACATCGCCGCGACGCCGGAGTACGGCGTGTCCCGCGGCATCCCCGGGCCGTAGACGTTGTGGTAGCGCAGCGACACCGCCGCCGCGTCGGCCTGGCGCACCCACGCGGTGGCGTAGTGCTCCTGCGCGACCTTGGAGGCGGCGTAGCTCGACCGCGGCTCGAGCCGGGCGTCCTCGTCGACCAGCGCCCAGGCCAGCGGCCCCCCGCAGACCGGGCACGGGTTGTCGAAGCGACCGGCGTCGAGGTCCTCGCGCGAGCGCACGCCCGGCACCTGCTCGCCGTGCTCGGCGCAGGTGTAGCGGCCCTCGCCGTAGACGACCATGCTCGAGGCCTGCACCAGCCGGTGCACGCCGGCCTCGTGCATCGCGGCCATCAGGGCGGCGGTGCCGAGGTCGTTGTGGGCGGCGTACGCCGGCAGGTCGGCCACCGTGACGCCCGCCCCGACCACGGCCGCCTGGTGGCACACGGCGTCGACGCCGCGCAGCAGACCGGCCCAGGTCTCGGACGAGGCGGCCTCGCGCACGTCGAGGGCGTGGGTGTCCTCGGGTGCGCTGGAGGAGCCGTGCGCCATCGGCAGCATCAGGTCGACCCGGACGACCTCGTCGCCGCGGGCCTCGAGGGCCTCGGCGACAGCGGCCCCGATGAAGCCGGCGGACCCGGTGAGCAGCACCCTCACGCGGTGCCGCCGGGGATCTCGTAGGTGAGGTCGACGCCGTCGGTCCAGCTGCCGCAGGTGCAGCCGTCGGGGTCGGGCAGCGCCTCGATGGTCGCCGACAGCAGTCCGGTGAGCCGCTCGAGGTTGGCCTTGAAGAGCGCGAAGACCTCCTCCTGGCTGACCCCGCTGCCCTCCTCGGCGCCGGCGTCCATGTCGGTGACCAGCGCGATCGAGGCGTAGCACTGCCCCATCTCGCGGGCCAGCGCCGCCTCGGGCAGCGCGGTCATGTTGATCAGCGTCCAGCCCTGCTCGGCGTAGGAGCGCGACTCGGCGCGGGTGGAGAAGCGGGGGCCCTCGATGACGACCATGGTGCCGCCGTCGGTGACGTCGGGGGCGGCGCCGAGCACGGCACTGCGCAGCCCCGGGCAGTAGGGGTCGCCGAAGGGCAGGTGCACCGCTCCCCTCTCCACGAAGGACGGGACTCGGCGGTAGGTGCGGTCGACGAGCTGGTCGGGCACGACCACGTCGCCGGGCGCCACCTCGGGGCGCAGGCCACCGACGGCGCAGGGCGCGAGGACCTGGCGAACGCCGAGGGAGCGCAGCGCCCAGAGGTTGGCACGAGCGGGGATCGCGTGCGGCGGGAAGTCGTGGTGGGCACCGTGCCGCGGGACGAACGCGACCCGTCGGCCGGCGACGGTGGCGATCGCGATCGGCGCCGAGGGGTCGCCGTACGGCGTCTCGACCCGCACCTCCTCGGGGTCGGTGAGGAAGGAGTAGAAGCCGGTGCCGCCGATGACGGCGATGTCCGCCCGGGCAGCGAGGTCGGGCCGTGCCGTGGCCTGCGTGGAGGTCATGGGGTCACTGTGCCAGGCGTTCGGAGCCCGACCGGGCGAGCACCGCGGCGACCACGACCAGCAGCGCCAGGGCGATGGTGCCGTGCGAGAGGTGGGCGTAGCCGAGCGTGCCGACCACGACGCCGGCCAGCCCGCCGGCGGCCGCGGCGCCCAGGCCCATCAGCAGGTCGGCGGCCCCCTGGACGTCCGGCCGCACGTCCAGCGGTGCGTGGTCGGCGATGAGCGTGGAGGCGGCGACGGTGCCGAAGCTCCACCCCAGGCCGAGGAGGAAGAGCCCGGCGAAGATCTGCCAGGAGCTGCCCTCGGGCGCAGCGCCGGAGAGCAGCAGGGAGACCACCAGCAGCACTCCCCCGACGGCCAGCGTCGGTGGCCGGCCGACGCGGTCTGCGAGCAGGCCCACGAGCGGCGCGAAGGCGAACATCCCGAGCACATGCACGCTGATGACGACACCGATGATGCGCAGCTCGGCACCGCCGTGCTCCATGTGCAGCGGAGTCATCACCATGACCGCGATCATCGCGGCGTGGCTGCCGACCAGGCCGAGCACCGCCGCCCCCAGCACCGGGTGCTCGACCACCGCCTGACGAACCCGTCCCCAGGAGGTCCCGGTGGGCGGTGCGGCATCGACCCCGGCGACCTCGCGGGCCAGCAGCAGCGGGTCCGGGCGCAGCAGCGTCCCGACGACCAAGGCCGCCAGCAGCATCCCGATCACCCCGACCACGAAGGGTCCGGTCAGCTCGGGCAGCCCCAGGCCGAGCGCCAGCGCCGCGGCCGGGCTGGTGAGGTTGGGGCCGGCGACCGCGCCGATGGTCGTCGCCCACACCACGGTGGACAGCGCGCGACCCCGGTGCAGGGGCTCGGCGAGGTCGGTCGCTGCGTAGCGCGCGCCGTTGTTGGCAGCGGTCGTCGCCCCCAGCAGCAGGGCGCCCACCAGCAACAGGGCCATCGAGCCCACGACCCCGGCGAGGACCGCGAGGGCCGCTCCCGATGCACCCAGGAGGTAGCCGGTCGTGAGTCCGATGCGCCGGCCGCGCAGGCTCATCGCCCGCGCCAGCAGGTAGGCGGCCACCGCGGCCCCAAGCACCTGGAAGGTCTGCGCGAGCCCGGCCTGGCTGTCGCTGCCGGAGATGTCGCGCGCCAGCAGCGAGGCCGTCGCGATCCCGATGGTGATGCCGACGGCGCCCACCGCCTGGGTGACCACCAGCACGCGGACCGTACGCCGCTGGACCGCCGCCCGGTCGTGCCTCGGGGTGCCGGGCGGGCCGGGGGTACCGGGCGGGCCGGGGGTGGCGGGCGCCTGCTCGGCGCTCACTTGAGCGTCGCCGGCAGCCCGAGGAAGCGGTGGACCTCGGCCCAGACCTCCTTGGGGGCGACGCCGGCGTCCAGTGCCTCCTGGGCGGTGCGACCGCCGAGCCCCGCGATCACCGTCAGGCTCGCCCAGGACCGCGCCGAGGCGTGGCCGAGCGCGTGGTCCATCCGGTCCCAGAACTCCGTGTGCCGCACGCGGCCATCATGCCCGGAGGCGCCGACGGACACGGGGCGACCCCGGGTGCGGAGTCAGCCCTCGCTGGGACGGACGTCCCACACGTGGTGCTCGACGTCGTGGAGGTGGTAACGCGCCAGCGAGTCCAGGGTGAACACCGACCCATTGCTGCGGCGGGCCGGCCGCGCCCACAGCGCCTCGTCGGTCGGGTCGAGGACGTCGTACGCCGCGGCGACCCGCTCGGTCTCCTCGGCGAGCTCGCGGGCGACCGTGGCCGGGTCCTGCTCGGCGTACCCCTGCGACTCGGCGGTCTCGTCCTGGTCCCAGTTGGCGAACTCGGGGTCGTGCTGGCCCAGCACCATCGCGACGCGGGCGCTGAAGACGATGTGCACGTCGCGGACGTGGCAGGCGTACTCCAGCGGCGACCAGGTGGTCGGGTCGGGGCGCACGCTCGCGGTGGGGCCGGAGAGCAGCCGGTGCCAGGCGGGCATCCCGGCACGCAGCCGGGCACCGATCTGGTGCCGGGCGACGGCGGCGGCGTCGAAGCCGCACTGCTCGCAGGGGCGCTCCAGCACCCAGGTCCAGTCCTTGGTGTCGCGCAACCCCTCGCTCATGGGCAGCAGCGTCGCAGACGGAGATGTGCTGTGGAGATCCGGTGTTGAACTCTTGTCGTGTCGTGGCGCCCACGTGCACCGGTTGTGGAGCACGCAGGAGGACAGTCGGAGACATGATCACCGTTGTCCTCGTGGCGCTCGCGCTGGTGTGGGTCCTGGCCCCGCTGCCGCTGGCCGTCGCCGTCGGACGGGCCTTCGCCGCGGGCGAGGCTCCCGAGCCGGCGGGCGTCAGGTCAGCAGCAGCCGGTCCAGTCGACGCCTGACCAGCAGCAGCCCCACGACCACCATCGCGACGAGGTAGACCACCGAGACCGCGGAGTCCCACGACACCGTGCCCGTGGTCAGCTCGCGGCACAGCACGACCCCGCGGTAGAGCGGGGTCGCCTCGACCACCCAGCGCAGCACACCGGGGTAGGCCGTCACCGGGAAGAACGTCGCCGAGAACAGGAACATCGGCAGCGTCGCCAACGTGACGAGCTCGAAGTCCTGCCACGAGCGCATCCAGGTCGTCAGCGCCATGCACACCGCCCCGAACGCCGCACCGATGAGCAGCGCCGCGGGCACGACCAGCAGCGCCCACCAGGACGAGACCAGTCCCATCGCGAGCATCACCAGCAGGAAGCCCGCGGAGTAGGTGCCGCCCCGCATCAGCGACCACGACAGCTCGCCGCGCGCGATGTCGAGGGTCGTCAGCGGCGTGGCCAGCATCTGGTCGAAGAGCTTGTTGAACTTCAGCTTGAAGAAGAAGTTGAACGTGGAGTCGAGCACCGAGCCGTTCATCGCGGAGGCGGCCAGCATGCCGGGGGCGACGAACTCGGCGTACGGGATCTCCTGGCCGCCGACCTCGAAGCCGCCGACCAGGGCACCCACGCCGATGCCGATGCTGAGGAGGTAGAAGACCGGCTCGAGGAAGCCGGACGCGAAGATGTACCAGACGCGTCGATAGGCGAGGTAGTTGCGCTGCACGAGCAGTGCGGCGGCACCGGCGGGGCCGAGCGGGTGGCGCGAGATGCTGCGCGCCACGGTCGCGGTCGTGATCGCCACTCAGACCACCATCCGTCGCTGGAGTCGGCGCTGGGCCCACCACCAGCCGAGCACCACCAGGGCACCGAGGTAGGCGACGTGGACCAGTGCCGGGCCGAGCTCGAGGGTCCCGAGGGTGAGCATCCGGGTCAGGTCGACGCCGTGCCACAGCGGGGTGATGACCGCCAGGGACTCCAGCGGCTGGTCGAGGTTGCTGACCGGGAAGAACGCCCCGGAGAAGAGGAACAGCGGGATCATCCCGAGCCGGAAGACCAGCGAGAAGGCGCTCTCGCTCCTCAATCCGGCCGAGAAGGCGTAGATCGGCGCGGCGAAGGCCAGTCCGATGAGCACCTGCACGGGGAAGGCCAGCAGCACGCCCCACCAGGACTCGTGCACCCCGAACGGCGCGACGACCGCGAGGAACACCGCCGCACTCACCGCGACCCGGAACGCCACGAAGCCCAGGTGGGCCAGGATCACGTGCTCCACGCCGAGCGGCCCGGCGGTCATGGCGTAGTAGGTGCGGTTCCACTTGATCATCCCCATGACGGGGTAGGTCACCTCGCCGAAGACCAGCGTCATCGACTGTGCGGCGATCATGCCCGGCACCACGAACGCGAGGTAGCTCGTCGCACCCTCGAGGGTCTCGGGATCGGCCTCGACGAAGCCGCCGAGCAGGACGCCCATCGCCAGGACGTAGAGCAGCGGGGTGACGAAGGAGGAGACGACGCTGCCCTTCCAGGTACGCCGGTAGGCCGTCGCCCAGTAGTCCAGCAGTCGCAGGGCCCCGTCGATGGTGCCGCGGGGCGCGGTGGCCTGGCTCTGGGTATGGGTCTGCGCCATCAGTCGACCAGCGTCCGGCCGGTCAGGCGGAGGAAGACGTCCTCCAGGGTCGATCGGCGCACCAGGGTGGCGATCGGCTGCAGGCCGCGCTCGTGCACCTTCGCCACCGTCTCCTCGCCGTCGGCGGTGTAGAGCAGCAGCCGGTCCGGCAGCACCTCGACCCGCTCGGCGAGGTCGGCGACCTTCTCCGCCAGCGGCTCGTGGGTGCCGCCGTCGGTGGGCACGGGGAAGCGCAGCTCGGCGACCTCGCGGGTGGAGTGGGCGGCGATGAGGTCCAGCGGCGAGCCCTCGGCGACGATCACGCCCTTGTCCATGACCACGAGCCGGTCGGTGAGCTGCTCGGCCTCGTCCATGTAGTGGGTGGTGAGCACCAAGGTCACGCCCTGCTGCTTGAGCCGGAAGAGCCGGTCCCACACGACGTGGCGGGCCTGCGGGTCCAGGCCGGTGGTCGGCTCGTCGAGCAGCAGGATGTCGGGGCGGTTGATCAACGAGCGGGCGATGGTGAGCCGGCGCTTCATGCCGCCGGAGAGGTCGTCGACCATCGCGTCGGCCTTCTCGGTCAGCTGCACGAACTCCAGCAGCTCCTGGGCCCGCTCGCGGACCTCGGCCCGCGGCAGCCCGAAGTAGCGGCCGTAGACCACGAGGTTGTCGCGCACGGTCAGCTCGGTGTCGAGGGTGTCCTCCTGCGGGCACACGCCGATGCGGGCCTTGATCTGCTGAGCGTCGGTGGCCGGGTCCATGCCCAGGATGCGCAGCGTGCCGCCGCTCACCGGCGAGACCGCCGCGATCATTCGCATGGTCGAGGACTTGCCGGCCCCGTTGGGTCCGAGGAAGCCGAACGCCTCCCCCGGCCGCACGTCGACGTCGATCCCGCGCACCGCCTCGAAGCCGCCGAAGCTCTTGCGCAGTCCCGACGCGTGGATCATCGAGCCGGCACCCGAGGCCGGCAGGTCTGTGCTCACGCCTTCACCCTAGGACCCGATCCCCGGCAGGGTATGCGCGGCACACCGGCTCCGAAGCCGGTCGAAGTGCGAGGAGCGCCACCGACGAGCCGCGAGACCCCGCGAGCCACGCACCCACCTCCCTCTACGGTGACGCCCATGCCCTCCTCGCGTCGCTCCCGGGTGCTCGGCACCGTCACCACGCTGGCCCCGGTGCTGGCTCAGACCGCGAAGGTGGTGGCCGGCGACGTGGTCGACCGGCTGCGGCCCGGCGGGGGCGCCGAGGCGGTCCCGGACGTGGTGATCGAGGAGCCGGCGGGGGCCGCGGACTACGCCCGGCGCGTCCACGCGACCGGGACGGTGGCGGCCGACCCGGCGGACGTCGTCGCGCTGCTGACCGACCTCGACCGGGTGCACGAGTGGTTGACCCTGCACCGGTCCTGGCGTGGCGAGCGTCCGAGCCGGATGGAGCAGGGTGCGGAGTTCACCCAGCAGATCTCGCTGATGGACATCCCCGCGCAGGCGCGGTGGAGCGTGGCCCGGGTCGACGCGGCCGGGTTCGAGCTGCGCGGCACCGGGCCGATGGGCATCACGGTCGGGTTGTGGGCGGCCGTCGTGCCGACGCCCGCGGGCAGCGGCGTACGACTCGACGGGGCGTTGGACGGGCCGCCGGTCAAGGGGCCCGTGGGGCTCACGGCGGTGCGCAGCGTGGAGGTCGCGCTGGCCGAGTCGCTGGCGCGGGTGGCCGAGCTGCTCGGCGGCGCCGAGGGTGGCGCGAGGCTGCGGGTGGCCGACGAGCCGGTGCTGCACGAGCGGACGGGCGCGCTGCTGGAGCCCACGACGCCGGTGGTGATCGGCGTCGGGCAGGTCGTGCGGCGCACCCCCGACCTCGACGCACCCGTCGAGCCGGTGGCCTCGGCGGTGGAGGCGTTGCGCGCGGCCGAGCGCGACGCGGGCGTGGACGTGCTGGGTCGCGCCGACCTGGTGTACGCCGTGCCGAGCGCCTCGTGGACCTACCCCGACCAGGCGGGCCTGGTCGCCTCGCTCGTGGGCGCCGAGAAGTCGGGGACCGTGCAGACCTCGGCGTACGGCGGTGACGGCGGGCAGCTCGCGATGAACGACGCCGCCGACCGGATCGTGAGCGGCGACGCGCACGTGGTGCTGGTCAGCGGCGCGGAGGCCGGCGCGACGGTCGCGGCGCTGCAGGCGCAGGGCCGCGAGCCGGAGTGGACCCGGCAGCCCGACGACTCCGCGCCGGACCGGGTGATCGGCGTCGACCGGCCGGCCAACAACGAGGCGGAGACGAGCGTGGGTCTGGGGGCGCCGATCTACGTCTACGCGCTGATCGAGTCCGCGCTGCGGGGTGCCGCCGGCACCGACGAGGCCGAGCACCGGGCCGCGATCGCGGACCTGTGGGCGCGGCACAGCGCGGTCGCGGCGGAGAACCCGTACGCGTGGGACCCGACGGCCCGCACGGCCGAGGAGATCGCGACGGTGACGCCGGCCAACCGGGCCGTCTCGGACCCGTACACGAAGCTGATGTGCGCCAACCTGCAGGTCGACCTGGCGGCCGGCGTGGTGGTGACCAGCGTGGCCGCGGCGGCCGCACTCGGCGTACCGCAGGAGAAGTGGGTGTTCCTCCACGCAGGCGCCTCGGCGACCGACGAGTGGTTCGTCTCGGAGCGCGCCGACCTGGCCTCCTCCCCCGCCATCGCCGCGGCCGGCCGGGCGGCGCTGGAGCACGCCGGGGTGCGGGCCGACGAGCTGGGGCCGGTGGACCTCTACTCCTGCTTCCCGGCCGCGGTGCAGCTCGGCGCGCAGGCGCTGGGGCTGCCGTGGCAGGACCCGGCGCGGCCGCTGAGCGTCACGGGCGGGCTGACGTCGGCGGGTGGCCCGGGCAACGGGTACGGCCTGCACGCGATCGCGACGATGGTGCCGCAGCTGCGCGAGCGCCCCGACGAGGTGGGGCTGTCGAGCTCCCTGGGCTGGTACGCCACGAAGCACGCGCTCGGGGTCTACTCCGCCACGCCGCCGGCCCGGCCGTTCGCGCACCTGCGCCCGACGGTGGACCGGCCGGCGCCGCGGCCGGTGGTCACCGAGCTCGAGGGCCCGGCGGTCGTGGAGGCCGTGACGGTGGGCCACGACCGGGAGGGTCGCGTGGAGGGCGTGGTCGTCTCGGCCATCGCCGAGGACGGCAGCCGGGTCCTGCTGCGGTGCGAGTCCGAAGAGGACGTGGCGCTGCTGACCGGCACGGACGCCCTACGCCGGGTGCTGCGCTCGGAGGACGGACGGCTGGTGCTCGGCGACGAGCGGGTGCCGCTGCCGGAGCCAGCGGCGGCGCCGGTCCACACCACGCTCGACGGCCCGGTCGCGGTGATCACGCTGGACCGGCCGCGGGTGCGCAACGCGATCGACGCCCGCACCGCTCGGATGCTGGAGCGCGCGGTGGACGACGTGGAGGCCGACGACACGGTCCGGGCGATCGTGCTGACCGGCGCCGGCGGCACGTTCTGCGCCGGGATGGACCTGTCGGGTGCGCACCGGGGCGAGGTGCCGGTGACGGAGCGACGGGGCCCGTTGGGGCTGACCGAGCTGCCGCCGACCAAGCCGACGATCGCCGCGGTGGAGGGCTCGGCGCTGGCGGGCGGCTTCGAGCTGGCGCTGTGCGCGGACCTGGTGGTGGCGGGCGAGTCGGCGACGTTCGGCCTGCCGGAGGTCAAGCGCGGCCTGCTGGCCGCCGCCGGCGGGCTGCTGCGCACGGCGACGCGGCTGCCACGGGCGGTGGCGCTGGAGATCGCGCTGCTGGGCGAGCCGGTCCCGGCGCAGCGGCTGCACGAGCTGGGCCTGGTCAACCGGGTCGTCCCGGACGGCCGCGCGCTGGTGGTCGCGCTGGAGCTGGCGCGCCAGCTTGCCGACAACGCGCCGCTGTCGGTCCGGGTGGGCAAGGAGATCATCGACGCCGCCCCCACCTGGCCGGCCGAGGAGGCGTTCACCCGGCAGAGCGAGATGGCCAGCCCGGTGATCCTCAGCGACGACGCCCGCGAGGGCGTCGCCGCCTTCGCGGAGAAGCGGCCCCCGAGGTGGACCGGACGCTAGGACCGGTCCGCCCGGTGGCTTCGTAGCCAGACGGACCGAACGGACCCCGCGAGCACGCGTCGACGCCGAGGCGGGCCTGTGCGCGGCTGTTCGGTCCGTCTGGTTCCGTGACGTCCCCCTACAGGTGGTCCGGCACGATGAGCGCGTCCGGGTCCTGCCGCGGCGGCAGGTGCGAGAGCACCTCCTGCACCAGCCCGACCCGGTGGTCGAGGTAGGCGTCGCGGTCCTCGGCGGGCTGGGCGTCCCAGGACCCGTCACCCTGCGAGCGGTCCCACTCGGCGGCCAGCAGCGGGCCGGCGACCGAGGCGACCGTCTCGTCGTCGTACTCCGCGCGCGTGCCCGGCTCCACCGTGATGTCCGGCAGGCCGACCAGGACCGGCAGCACCTGGTCGCCGATGAGGGTCAGCGTCTGGAAGCGCGTGAACCTGTCCAGCTCCTCCCACGCGGCCTTCGCCTCGTCGGGGTCCTCGGCCAGCCCGGCGCGCACGGCACCCTGCAGCGCGGTCGTCATCTCGTGCTCGGTGAACCTCACTCCCCCATCCTCCCCGGCGCCATGCCCACGCCCAGCACCGCCTCGGTGCTGAAGCACAGCTCGTCGTCGACGACCAGGGCCCCCACCTCCTGCTCGTACGCCGCTCGCAACCGCTCGCGCACCTCGACCGGCTGCGCGGCGATCGTCGCGCCGATGCCACCGATGCCGGCAGCCGCGCCGTCCCACAGCTCGTCGACCGGGCCGCGGTGGGTCCAGGTGATCGGGTGCGCGTCGGCGTCGAGACCGGCGCCGGCCAGGAGGCCCTGCAGACCCTGCACGGTCCGCGGGAAGTCGAGGTGCTCGGGCAGCCGCACGCCGGGCGCCGGAGCGACACCCACGGCGTCGAGCACCCGCTGCCACATCTGCGACTGCGCGGTGGCGCCCGACGGCCAGATGGTCGCGACCACGCGGCCGCCGGGCGCCGTGACCCGGGCCATCTCGGCCACCCCCGCGCGCGGGTCGTCGAGGTGGTTGACCACGAAGGCGGCGACCACGAGGTCGAAGGCGCCGTCCTCGAACGGCAGGTCCGGCAGGCCCACGGTGAGCCCGGCCATGTCCGGGTCCGGGTCGACCGCGACCACGTGCGC
>NZ_LUPI01000092.1:0-10786 GCF_001627265.1 Nocardioides sp. REDSEA-S30_B4
AGAGCCGGCACCGGCCGGCAGCTCACCCACGCCCACACTGCGAACCTCGTCGCGATCCACCAGAATCACCGATGACGAATCCTCACCGGTGGATCAGGGTTGAGCGAAAGCAGGAAGGCACGCCAGAAGACCTCGTCCTCGCTGTCACCGACGTCCAGGCCCAGGATCTCCCGCTCGCCAGTCGCGGTGACGCCGGTGGCCACGACCACTGCCATCGACACCACCTGGCCGCCCTTGCCGGGGGCGTTGCGCACGTGCAGGTAGGTGGCGTCGAGGTAGACGTAGGGGAACTCGACGTGGTCCAGAGTGCGGGTCCGGAACGCGCCGACCTGCTCATCAAGGCCAGCGCAGATCCGGGACACCTCGGACTTCGACACGCCCGTGCCGCCCATCGCCTCGACCAGGTCATCGACGCTGCGGGTCGAGATGCCGTGGACGTAGGCCTCCATCACCACCGCATAGAGCGCCTGGTCGATGCGGCGGCGGGGCTCGAGGATGATCGGGAAGAACGACCCCTTGCGCAGCTTGGGGATCCGCAGCTCGACGTCGCCGGCCTTCGTGGTCAACTGGCGCGGCCGGTGACCGTTGCGCTCGCCGCTGCGGTCCTCGGTGCGCTCATAGGGTGCCGCCCCGATCACCTGGATGGCTTCGAGCTCGATCAGCTCCTGGAGCGCGACGCGAACCGAATCGCGGATCAGATCCACGCCATCACCGGCACGGAACGCCTCGAGCAGCTCGGACAGGGCAGACTGGGGCAAGGCCATCGGTGGTTCTCCTTCAGTGCGTGACTTGGTCGTTTAACACCGAAGATCCCGCCGATGGCCGCCTACTTCACGACCCCACGCCGGTCCTCAAACCCCACCACTCCAGGGGACTCTCCTGACACCGGAGCAGAAGATCGCCCGACTTGAGACCGAGAACGCAGCGTTGCGGGCGGAAACGGCGAAGCTGACCACCGAGCGGGAGATCCTCCAGCGGGCGGCCAAGTATTTCGCCGGGGAGACGCGCTGGTGAGTCGCTTCCAGTTCGTCGCCGACAACTCCGCCACCTACCCGGTGAAGCGACTGTGCGAGCTCGTGGAGATCGAGCGCTCCTCCTACTACGCCTGGCTCAAGGCCGCCCCGGCCCGCCAGAAGCGTGCCCGCGCTGATGCCGCGCTGGCGACGAGGATCAGGGCCGTTCATGCCGAGGACAACACCTGTGGTGCGCCGCGGATCACCGCCGAGCTCAACGACAACACCCCTGCTGGTGCGCGCGTGAATCACAAGCGCGTGGCCCGGGTGATGCGGGCCGAGGGCATCCGCGGCTACGTGAAGAGGCGCCGGGTGCGGACCACAATCCCCGAACCGTCGGGCCAGAAGTACCCGGATCTGCTCAAGCGGGACTTCACCGCCGACGCCCCGAACCGGCGCTACGTCGGAGACATCACCTACCTGCCGCTGGCCGACGGGACGAACCTGTACCTGGCCACCGTCATCGACTGCTACTCACGCCGGCTCGCCGGGTGGGCGATCGCCGACCACATGCGCACCGAACTCGTCGAGGACGCGCTCATGGCTGCCGCCGCGACCCGGGGCAGCCTCAAGGGCGCGATCTTCCATAGCGACCACGGGTCGGTCTACTGCTCCAAGGCCTACGCCAAGCTCTGCCGCAAGCTCGGCGTCACCCAGTCCATGGGTGCAGTCGGCTCCTCGGCCGACAACGCGCTCGCGGAGTCCTTCAACGCCACGATGAAGCGCGAGACCCTCCAAGACGCCGCCTGCTGGACCGACGAAGTCACCTGCCGTCGGCAGGTCTTCCGATGGCTCGTCCGCTACAACACGCGGCGACGCCACTCCTGGTGTCGCTACGCCCCGCCGGCCGCGTTCGAGACCGGCTACACCGCTACGCTGCCGACCGCTGCGTAATCACCCACCGTGTCCAAGATCCGGGGGTAAGGCCCGCTGCTGGAGATTTACGGTCAGCGCGTCGATGCCCTCAATGTGCAGATCAGCACCGACAGCGCACTCGGCCGTCAATACTGCGTCGGCCACTCCTACTTCACGCCTGCCGTCGAGCTCGACGCCACCGGTCTGGACACCAAGCAGTGGTGGGAACGCGTCGTCGACACCGATGTGCGCCCACTGCTCGAGGAGTACTGGTTCGACCGGCCTGACCTGGCCGACCAGGCCTGCACGAAGCTCCTCGGCGCCTGACCATGCAGATCCCGATCCGCAACCTCTGGCTGTTGCAGTTCTTCGCCTCCGAACTGTTCCGCACCGACGGCCATGGACCGGTAACAGCCGAGGACGCACCGGAGGAGTTGCCCAGCCTGGTCGCGCGGATCCTGGCCGACGAGGTCGCCCAGCGCCTGCACCGCGGACTCTCTGTCGGGTTCCGTGCCGTCGCCCGCAACGAACGACGAGTTCGCGGGCGCATCAACCAACTCACAACGGAGCGGCATCAGCTGCTCAGCCGCGGCCAGATCAACTGCACCTTCGACGAGATCGTCACCGACATTCCCTCCAACCGGCTTGTCCGAACAGCGCTCGAACGAGCCTCCGTCCTCGTACCCAGCGAACCGCGGTACCGCTCGCTTGCTCGACAGCTGGAGACGGCCGGTGTGCGGGGGCCGTGTCCTCGGCTGGCGGAGGTGCCGCACATGCGCCAACAACGCCTGCTCCAGCGCGACTGGAGGATGCTCGCAGCGGCTGAGCTCCTCCTGACCTTCGCCATCCCAACCACAGAGGCAGGAGACCGACACCTGCCGCTCCCGGCTGACGACGACCACTACCTGCGCAAGCTCTTCGAGCACGCCGCCTACGGGATCTACCGTCACCACCTCGCGCTGAAGGGTTGGACGGTGAAGCATGGCCCCACCCAGCAGTGGGACATCTCCGACGCATCTGCGGGCATGGCGGCTGTGCTGCCGAGCATGCAGCTCGACATCGTCCTCGAACACCCGAACCCCGACGGGTGCGGTCCCCGGCGGATCGTCATCGACACCAAGTTCACGTCCGTCACGAAGGCCGGCCACTACCGCGCCGCGACGCTGAGCAGCGGGTACGTCTACCAGATCTACGCCTACCTGATGTCCCAGGCGGAGTTCGAAGGCGATCACCCGTCAGAGGGGCTGATGCTGCACCCGGTGGTCGAAGGCCACTTCGACGAGGAGGTCGTCGTCCAGGGCCGCCGCATCCGGTTCGCCACCGTCGACCTGACGGCTACGGGTTCGAAGATCGCCGCCGACTTCCTCGCCGCGGTGTCCTCTTTGCCAGCATCGGTCGAGGCTTCAGCCTGAGTCTTGGTAGGGGACGGTGGCATGTCTGTGGAGAAGGGACGGTAGGTGTCGTTCCAGAGTTCTATGCTCCTTCGTGGGACGCGGACGGGCTGGCACGAGGACAGGGATATCCAGTGGATGAGACCGAAGGACCGGCGGATGACTCGCGTGAAGGGTTGGCGCCGACGAGTCCTGCAGTCCCGGGCAGCGACGAGCGACGCGAGCTGTTCGTTCTTCTTGTCTCCGCTATCGGAACCCCCGTCAACGAGGTCCAGACCGATCTCGAGGCAGCATTCCGGGCAGTTGGGTACTCGCCGCGCTTCGTCCGGATTAGCCAACTTCTCGACGCAACATCGGCGGACGAGCGGCCCGAGGAGACGTGCCCGACAGAGTGGCTCATGGACCTCGGAGACCGGCTGCGTGAACAGTCGGGCACGCAAGGTGCCGCAGCGATGCTGGCGGTTCTGAAGATCCGCGCCGACCGCGCAGAGGCCAACTCCGGTGAGGAGGGCGAGGACGTCGACCGAGCTGGCGTCGTCACGATCATCCGATCAGCCAAGCGAGCTGAAGAAGTCGACTTCCTGCGGAACATCTACGGATCCAGATTGCTGGTCATCGGTGTCTCCCAGGCCGAGGAGAAGCGGCGTGAAACGCTCGCTGCCCGGCTGGGTCGCGAGCGGGATGAGTCGTCAGGAATCTCGAATGCTGCGCTGGCGGACAAACTGCTACGGCGCGATGAGGAGGACCCGGACAACGACTGGGGTCAGAGTCTTCAGAAGGCTTTCGGGCGCGCGGACGCCTTCCTCTGGATTCGATCGGGCCATGCGACCCGCGACCAGGTGAACCGCCTTGTCGAACTCTGGTTCCAGCAGCCCTTCACGTCGCCTACCCGCGACGAACTGGCGATGTACCACGCGAGTGCGGCGCAGTACCGATCGGCGGCCGCGGGTAGGCAGGTCGGCGTCGCCATCATCGATGAGGACGGCGAAGTGCTGGTCACTGGAACCAACGAGGTGCCCAAGCCTGGCGGCGGGCAGTACTGGCCCGATGACTCGCCGGACTACCGAGACTTCAAGCTCAATTACGAGACCAACGACATCGGCAAGCGAGACGTGATCCAAGACGTGCTGCGCCGGCTCAAGGCCAGCGGCTGGTTGTCAACCGAGCCAGCAAGGATGGATGACGTCGCCCTTGTGGATGCGGCCATCGCTAGGACGGGACCGCTCGAAGATTCGCGGGTCACGGACCTGATCGAGTTCGGACGCATCGTCCACGCCGAGATGGCCGCCATCTGTACGGCTGCTCGCCGCGGAACCGCGCTTCGCGGCTCGACGCTCTACACGACCACCTATCCGTGTCATGAGTGCGCTCGCTTGATCATCGCGGCCGGGATCATCCGAGTCGTCTACATCGCGCCCTACACGAAATCCCAGGTCAAGATGCTGTTCAGCGACCTCGTCAGCCACACGCCCAGCGGCGGCAGTGGCGGTCGTGCGGTTGAGATCCTCCCGTTCGAGGGCGTTGCACCAGAGATGTTCCCGACGGTGTTCCGGATGGGGCGCCGAGATCGTCTACCGGACGGGACGTTCGAGTCGTGGACCCCTAGCCCCCCGACGTCGCGGAAGCAGGCGATCGTGCCGACGCTCGGAGACGAAGGTGCCGCAGTTGCCGAGTTCGCCCAGACCTCGTTCGGTCAGGCGTGGCTGGGTCAGGGCGAGTAGGTGACGTGATAGACCTACGGCTAGGAGTGTCGGACCCCTACGCTTCACTTCTACCGCGGGTCGAACCGAACACGGAGCTCTTCAGAGCTTCTGGGAACTGTGACTCATCCCGAGGGACGGAAAGACACTATGAGTAACGATCGGTCAGCGATCAACGCAGCGTTGCGCCATCAGCTTCGTAAGGCGTCGGAGCAGAGTCAGAAGCAGCCGGCGTGGACCAAGCGCCAAATGCCGGCGATCACCGCAAGCCTCGCGAAGGCGAACACCAAACCGAAGCACGCGTAGCCCGCCCGCTGCAGCTTGGGCTGCGGCGCAGCGGCCAATTTGTCAAGGTCCACCTCGGGCCGACGGGCAGCATCTCATCCGCCAGCGGACATCCGGGCCTCTTTTGCCGGCGGCGCCTGACCAAGCGACCTGCTTCTCCGCGCGATTCCGTGTGCGGCCATGGTCCTGACGAGCGCATACTCGGGACGTGGAGCCCTGGGACCCCGAAGCCGAGATGGAGTTGAGCGCTGCCATCGGTGAAGGAGGGTACGGGCTCTTCGGATACGACGACGTTTGCACATGCGGGAACTGCGGGAACCCGGTCGTCCTCAGCCACCACACGTGTCCGACTGGGACGCTCTACGGGCGGGGCAGGATGTTCATCCGCAGCGGCCAAGAGGCGGACGTCATGATGTATTTCGCCGATGGCCCGTTTGTAGCTGAGCGATTCATCCTTCGCTACCGGGGCGGAGTATGGGTCGATCTGTTTGCGCGTTGCCTGGTCATCGATGAAGGTCACTTCACCTTCTGGGTGGACTTTGATCTCGTACCGGAGCGCGCCGAACTGGCAGCCTCGTTCGGTGAAGGGGACCTGGATGCATTAGACCTTGCCCGCTGGCTCGACGGACCATTTCGGCGACTGGCTCCCACCCTGGATCAGACTGAGAGGGCAAACCTCATTGAGAGCGTGGCGACGGCCCTTGGGGTTGACATCAATCTGAATGCCGATGACGACGACGACGAATGGGATCCTGATGATGATTGGGAACCAGAGGAGCCTTGGGACGACGACGCCCGCGTTCGAGGCATCGTTAAGTTCTTCGATCCAGAGCAGAGGTTCGGCTTCCGTGGAGCGAATCGACACCTCCACCGTTGCAGACCCCTGGGCTGGGGGAGTGACCTCGGTTGGCTGGGATGGAGACGAGCCGCCCTTCTAGTTCACGTGCAAGCTCCGCAGGTTGGCTTGGCCACGACCCTCATTCCGCGATGCACGTACTTCGACGAGCTGCGCGCCGGAAGCCAGCTTCGTCAAAGTAGCCCGCGCGGTGTCCGTCAATCTTCACCGCATCTCGACACCCTTGTTGTCGAGATGCAGCGAACATTTCCAAACGCGCGCATCTACTTTTCAGCACTGGATTGCTAGAGATTCCGCATGCCGCGGAAACCCCGGGAGGCGGGACCGAGGGACCCATCTGGTCGCGGGCTGCTGTCGGCAAGAAGCCGGCGCCGCGGTAAAGCCGGTGGCGTCGTGGGCGCCGACCAACCAGCATCGACCGAGTGCCCGGACTCCATCACGACGAGCTTGCTGTCGACGTTCACTTGGTCCGCCGGCTGATCGACCGGTCGCTGCCCCAGTACGCCGACCTGAGACTCCAATCCCTTGCGTCGTCGGGTTCCTCGAACGCACTGTTCAGGCTGGGGGACTCCCTTCTCGTCAGGCTGCCGCGCCAGCCCGGCGGTTCGACCACCATCGAGAAGGAAGCTCGCTGGATGCCCGTGGTCGCTCAGGGCGTGACGATGGGAGTCCCTGAGATGATTGCGGTCGGCGAACCTGGGTTCGGCTATCCAGAGAAGTGGGCCGTGACCACGTGGCTGAAGGGCCAGGTCCCGACGGTGCCCTGGGGTGTCGATGGCGGCAGTTCGCGCCGCGTCGCCCAGGACCTGGCGACGTTCCTGACCGAGTTGCGTCAGGTTGGGATCCCGGCGTCTGTGAACAACGAGCCTGCCCTGGTCTGGTACCGCGGCGGCCACTTGGCGGACATGGACGGCGAGTTCCGGCAGCGGGTCGTCGAGTGCCGACAGCTAGGCGATCTTGGTCTCGACCTCGACCGCGCACTCAAAGTCTGGGACGACGCCTTGGCTGCCGAGCAGGCCACCGATCCGCTCACGACCTGGTACCACGGTGACCTGCTCGCGGAGAACTTGCTGATTCGCTACGGCGAACTTGCCGCCGTGCTCGACTTCGGAGGGCTCGGGGTAGGCGATCCGTCGGTGGACCTCATCGTCGCCTGGGAGGTGCTCGACTCGCAGGAGCGGCAGATCTTCAGATCTGCGACAGGCGTGGACGACGCGGCCTGGGCGAAGGGCATGGGATGGGCGCTGCTGATCGGGGTGATCACCTTCCCCTACTACTGGCACACAATGCCGGCCCGCTGCGCCGCCCGGCATTCGATGGTTGCCGCGGTGCTCGCAGATGCCTGAGGCGAGAGTTGCGGCTGACGCCGCCCCTAGCTCGAACGCGCGAGCCGAGCGCCAGTCCAGTCTTCGTCGTTGCTCACGTCGCGTACGACATCAAGCCACTCAGGCACGAAGTCTGACGGCGACTCGCGGTCGTCGATCTCGGCGACGAGCGTCCCGTCCTCGTGCTCGTCGATCGCCACGACTAATCCATCCCTATGGATTAGGTGGCGCTTCTTGCGGAGTAGCCGAGCGGGCAACGCCAGAAGCGCGGTCCACTCCGCGTCGTTCAGATAGAAGTTCGTGCAGGCCACCTCGGCCGGGCCTTCAGTGAGGCGCACCTTGTGTCCGAGCTTGCGGATCACGGTCCCGTCGTTCTCGCGGACCTCGCGCAAGCGCAGCCGCGTGCCCGTGACGTACCGATCGAGGATCTCGCTGCTGCTGGTGACGCCTTCGGGGAGCGTCGCCAAGAGGTAGCGACGCTCCCTCTCGACAACCGCGTACTTCAGCGAAACGGACACGCAACGAGATTAGAGCCTCGAAGCATGGACCGAGCCGCCTCTATGGCTTGCGGGACAGCCCGCTACCGAGGGCCGGGGCGTTCGAGGTGGGGCGCCACCAGGCCCACCAGCTTGTCGTGAGTGTCTGCGTCGGCAGCCGCGATCAGGCCTCGTCCACCCTCCAGTTGGCCGCCGCGTAGATCGGTGACGACGCATCCGGCAGCACGGCACAGTGCGATTCCGGCGGCGAAGTGGACGTTGCCGACGAAGTTGCCGTCGCTGAGGTACCCGGCACGACGGCCTGCCGCTACCCAGGCCAGGGCGAGGGTCGTCGACATGACGCGGGGCCCGAAAGCTGCACGGAACGCTGGGTCGGCGATAAGCTGTGGGCCGAGGAACGGTCGGTCGAGCGGGCCGTCGCAGTTGATGTCGACCAGCCTCGACTCAGAGGTCGGTTGTAGCAGGGCGTCGCCGCCGCTCATCCTGACGGCCGCATGCTGTCCGTCTGTCCAGAACAGTTCTTCGCCGATCGGGTCAGCTGAGACCGCGACTAACGTCCGCGCATCGCGCAGGAGTGCGACGTTCACGGCGACCAGGGGTGTCTGCGCGGCGAAGTTGAGTGTGCCGCACAACGGGTCGACGAGCCACCGTCGCGATGTGGTCGAACTGCCGCTTCGGCCAGACTCCTCGGCCTCGACAGCGTCTTCGGGTCTGGCGGTGGTGATGACGTCGAGGATCGCGCGCTCTGCGTCGATGTCGGCGTTGGTGGCGAAGTCTGTGGCCGCCTTCGCGTGTCTGATCAGTGCTGCGCCGTAGGCGCTGCGCACCACGGCGATCCCGGCCTCGGTGGCGGAGATGGCTACCTCGACGTCATTGGTCACGGGCTGACCATCGCGGGCACCTCGGAGGTGGAGCGCAGATTCGCCCCGAAGACCAGAGCGGGGCCGCCGTGGGCGTGGACCTCGCGTTCAAGAGCCAGTCCGATCTTGGTCGCCACCCGCTGTGAGGCCATGTTGGAGGGTCTGATGATTGCGACTAGGTACTCGACGCCAGCTCGGGAAGCATGCTCGAACTGTAGTTGCGGCCCTGTCTTCGTCGCCTGAGGCGAGGCGGGGCGACGTGATGAGACAATCGGCTATGCCGCTGACCAACCCCTGGCTCGCTGGGCCAGCGCCCGCTGCCGAGCTCCCGCGTGAGGCTCTTGAGGAACGCATCCTCAACCTGTTGTCCACCCAGAACATGGCCGTCATCGCAACCGTCAACACCGACGGCTCCCCGGCGGCAACCCCAGTTCGCTACTACAGCCTCGGGCTCGAGATCTTCTACACAAGCTGGAACGACTCGGTGAAGTCACGCAACCTCCGAAGGGATCCGCGTGTCTCGGCAGGGATCTTCGCCCCCCTCGTCGGCCAGGCGAGCAGCCGCGGCGCCCAGCTTTTCGGGACGGCCCGCACGCTGGAGCGCGAGGATCCCGCCAGCGACGGTTACTGGGAGGCGTTTCGATGGCAGTCCGACCACGCTGAGCGCGGCCGATCGGTCAGCGAGCCGCCCAGCGATCCGCTGACCGTGATCACACCTCACCGGATCTTGTACACCGAGCACTGGCTGCGGCGCACCGGCTACGCACCCCGCCAGACCTGGCGACCGGCCTCCCCCTGATTCACAGAGCGCCTCCGCTCGCGCTGGGCCGAGTGGTGTTGACCTTCCCCCAGCGGCAAGGCCCAGCCTCGACCTCACCGGTGACCGACACCGGGAGGATGGTGACCATGACCGCGACCGACGGGCTCATGACGATCGGCGACTTCGCCCGCGATTCGGGCCTGACGCCCAAGGCCTTGAGGCTCTACGACGACCTGGGGCTGGTTCGCCCTGCCGACGTGGATGTCTATTCCGGCTATCGCCGGTACGACCCCGCGCAGCTCGACCGCGCCCGGATGGTCGCACTACTGCGGCTGCTCGGCATGCCCTTGGCCCGGATCAAGAACGTCCTCGACCTCTCACCGGCGCAGGCCGCGCAGGAAGCAGAGGCGTACTGGGCCCAGGTCGAGGCCGACACGGGCGCACGCCGGGACTTGGTCGCCACCCTCGTCCAGCAACTCAGGAACGAGGTACCTACCGTGACCACCACGACTCCGACCCTGCACGCCGAGTACGGCTCAAGCCACCGCCAGGGGAATCGCCAGACGCAGCAGGACGCACTGCTCGTCATGCCCGGGCTTCTTGCCGTAGCGGACGGCTTCGGGGACAGCGACGAGCTGGCCCGGGCCGCGCTCTCGGCATTCGCCAAGGCCGGCCTGGCCGGCGCGATCGCCGAGATCGCCCCCGAGGTCAGCGCGGCGCTGCCCAACCAACCGACATCCGGCACCACGCTCACCGCGGTCACGATCACCGGATCGACAGCACAGATCACGCACATCGGCGACGCCCGCGTGTGGCTCGTCCGTCACGGCGAGCTGCGCCAGCTGACCCACGACCACACGATCGTGGCCGCCCTGATCGAGACCGGACAGCTGACGAATGAGGAGGCGCGCGCCCACGCGCATCGCAACCTTCTCAACCGCGCACTCACCCCGGGTGTCGTCGCGGACGAGGCCACGCTCGATCTCCGTCCCGGCGACCGTCTCGTGCTGACCACCGACGGCGTCCACTCCCACGTCGATGACCTCGGCCCCCTCCTGACGCTGGATGCGAGTCCGCAAGACGTGGCCGATGCTGCTGCCGCCGCAGTCGCTGACGCCGGCGAACCAGACAACCACACGATTATCGGCTCTTCGCAGATGAGGGTGTAGCGGACGACGCGGCTGGGGTCGGCGCGTCGGTACCGGGATAGAGGTCGAGGTCTTCCGAAGATGGCGGTTCCTACG
>NZ_LUPI01000093.1:0-3749 GCF_001627265.1 Nocardioides sp. REDSEA-S30_B4
GGCCCACCCCCGGCGGAGGGTGGATGGGCCTGGCCCCCCTGGAGCGACGAAGGAGCGGAAGGGGTGGTTCCCCTCCGCCGGGGGTGGGCCCGGCCGGGAGCCGCGCCGCTCGGGCGCTGTCCGCACCGCCCCACCACTCACGACCGGCCACTCACGACCGGCCACCCACGACCGGCCCACCCATCGGCAGCCGGCTGGCCCGCGGGTCGGGTCAGGGGATGACCGGGACCGGCTCGGGCTCGGCCTCGGCCTGGGCGACCAGCGCCGCGAGGGCGGTGGGGGCGTCCGCGGTGACCATGGCACCGACGCCGTCGGCGCCCGGCCCGGTGACCTCGGTGGTGACGGTGACCAGCGAGCCGCCCTCGGCCGCCTCCACGACGTGGTCGACGCGGATCCCCAGCTCGCCCATCCGCAGCACGTCGAGGTAGCGCTCGTCGGGGTGCACGACCTCGAGCTCGAAGGGCATCTCGAAGCCGCCCGCCATCACCATGTGGCCCGTCGTGCCGACCCGGAAGGGGCCGTCGAGGACCACCTTCTCGACCGGCGGGTCCCAGGTCGGCCAGGTCGCGATGTTGCTCCACAGCGCCCAGATGCGTTCCGGCGACGCGGAGGTGTGCAGGGTCTCGACGTGGCGGAAGGTGGGAGCAGCATCCATGGCGGGGGAACCTATGCCCTCCGCGGCCGCCGCGCCAGGGTCTCACCCGGCCGGGCTCGTCCGGTCGGGCCGCCCCGAGCCGCACGCCGGGCCCCCGGCGTACGACGGAGCCCCGCCGACCCGGGGGTCGACGGGGCTCCGCGTGGTGCCGGGCCGCGGAGGCGGCTCCGGTGGTCTCAGGGCCTCAGGAGGAGGTCCCGACCTTGATCACCATGACGCCGTTCCTCTTGACCTTCTTGACCGTGATGGTCGTGCCGGTCTTGGGGACGTCGACCGAGCTCCAGCCGGGCTGGTAGCGACCCGGGTGGGTGCCGCTGCCGTGCTCGTCGCCGTCGTACCACCAGTCGAGGGTGTCGTCGAAGGTGCGCACCGGCTTGATCGGCGGGAGCGTGTAGTCCTCGCCCATCCAGTCGATCACCTGACGCTTGACCCGCTTCGTGCCGAAGGCGGCGTCGAAGGACGAGGTGCGCGGCCGGGCGAGGTCGCCGTCCGGCGTGTGCACGAACATCGGGTTGGCGTCGACGGGCAGCGCCATGCCGCCTCCGGGGTGGTCGCCGACGTTGTTGTCGGTGTAGGAGGTGTCCATGTAGGTGATGAGGGCACCCTCGCCCTGACGGTAGAAGTCGACGTGGTCGGGGTTCTCCGCGACGTCACCGAAGTGGTAGACGTGCTTGAGGAGACGGTCCCGCCCGACGTACTGCCGGTTGTCGACCAGGTATGCGTTGAGGTGCTCGGTGACCTCGGTGCCCGACGTGGTGCTGAAGCCGTCGAGGCTCCAGCCGTCGGCGCCGCCCTCGGCCGAGCCGACGGGCGTGCCGTCCAGGGTGATCTCGTCGACCTGGAAGCCGGGCAGCGCGACCGCGGCGTCGGTGAGGTAGCGGAAGCGGATGCCCACCGCCTCGGCCGGCACGGTAGCGGTCAGGTCGACCCATCCCCCGCTGCTGCCGGAGATGCCGGTGCCGTCGGGGTTGGCCCCGCCCTCGTCGGTGCCCTCGTAGGACTGGTCGGTGGGCACGTCCTCCCAGGTCTCACCGTCGGTGGTGGCCTGCAGGAAGGCGTAGTCCCAGCCGTCCTCGATGGTCCAGCGCGCCTTGGCGGTCAGCTCGCCGCCACCGTCGACCCCGCGGGTCATGGTGTGGTCGAGGTCGTTGCCCGACCCGGAGTAGTAGTAGGCGTCGCCGCACGTGGCGCAGGGGTCGCCCAGCTCGGTGGTGACCTCCTTGTCCGGGAGCAGCACCATCAGGGCGTTGTGCTCCTTGCCCTTGGTGGACTGCCCGGGCCGGATCCAGTGCTTGGAGGAGCGGCCGGCACGGGCCACGTCGTAGTCGAGCCAGCCGAGCTGGAACTTCTCCCAGGCACCGAACGGCATCGGGCGGTCGCCGATGCCCTCGTCCTTCTTGGCGGTGCCGCGCGACTGCGACATCAGCGACCAGAAGCCGGTGGAGTTCTCGGCGCCGCCGGTGTTGCCGGAGGTGTCGTAGAGGTCCGGCAGGCCCAGGTCGTGGCCGTACTCGTGGGCGAAGACCGACAGGCCGCCGTTCTCGGGCTGGATGGTGTAGTCGCCGACCCAGACGCCGGTCGGGTTGTCGGGCAGCTCGACGGCCGCGCCGTCGGGGTCGGAGGTGCCGCCCTCGCCGATGTCGACGCCGCCGAATGGTGCGCCGCCCTCGGGGCCGGTGCCGTAGGGCTGGACACCGGCGTACCAGCGGTGGCTCCAGATGGCGTCGCCGCCGTAGATCGGGTCGCCGTCGGCCTGGTCGCCACCGGCGTGCACGACCTGGAAGTGGTCGATGTAGCCGTCGGGCTCGTCGAAGTCGCCGTCACCGTCGAAGTCGTAGCGGTCCTGGACGTCGAAGGTCTTGAGGTACTCCTGGACCTGGGGCATCGTCCAGCCGGCGTCGAGGCGGCCCTGGGTCCAGATCGAGAGGGCGTCACGGATCAGGAACCAGGTGTTGTTGCAGCTGATGCCACCGCACAGGTCACGGCCGTAGCGGGCCTGGTTGAACGGCACCTTGACCCACTCGGTGACCTCACCGTCGAAGGAGTAGGTGCCCAGCGACTGCTCCTCGTAGAAGGCGCGCATCCGCTGGAAGTACATCTTCTCGTAGTAGGCCCGGTCGTAGTCCTTCTCCCACAGCGTGGAGTTGTCGGTGCTGCGGTCCGGCTTCGGGATCTCGTTGTGCAGCGGCCCGTCGTCGCGCTGGGCGTCGGACTCACCGGCGGGGTACGCCGAGTGCACGTCGTCGCCGAACTCCGCGAGCACCACGAAGATCCGGTCCTTGCCCTCCTGGGCGACCCGGGCGTAGGCGCCCTTGCCGACCCGCTCGACCGGGCCTCCGCGACCGCCGTCGCGCAGTCGCTGCTCCAGGGCCTGCTGGCGCAGGTCCTCGTACTTCTTCTGCCAGGGCATCAGGCGGACGTGGCCCGCCTGGTGCTGGTCCGCGTGGCCGTCCTGGGCGCTCACGCCGGTCACCTGTGGTGCGGCACCCGACGGCGCGGCACCCAGCGGCGTCGTCAGCGCAGCGGCGACGAGCGCGGAGCCCGCGACGGTGGCGAGCTTCTTCCTGCTCAACTGCTTCCTCCCTTGACCGAGAACAGGCTCGCGCGACGTGCGGGAGCCCGAGCCCTCCCGCACCGGTCCGGGGCGCGTGGGGGATGGAGAGAGACGACATCACGCGATACCCCCGGGGGAAGGGGGGAAGGGCATCGTTACCGGTTCGTGACCGACTCCTGACCGGGCCGCGGGGCCGGCGCTCAGCGCTCGCCGCTGATCTCCAGGACCCGGTCGCCCAGGCGCAGGACGTCGCCGTCGAGCAGGGTCACCGGGCGTCCTGGCGAGAGGTGGCGCGGCACGCCCTGGCGGATCAGCACCGAGCCGTTGGTCGAGCCGCGGTCCATCACCACCAGCGAGCCGTCGTCGGAGAGCTGCAGCTGGGCGTGGGTCTTCGAGACCGACATGTCGGTCGAGGACAGGGCGACCAGGTCGGCGACGGACTTGCCCTCCCGCGGCTGCGGGCCGCGGCCGAGCAGGGTCAGCCCGCGGACCAGGACGGTCTCGCCGGTGTCGGCCGTAGCCAGCCAGCGGGTCTCGGGC
>NZ_LUPI01000094.1:0-49954 GCF_001627265.1 Nocardioides sp. REDSEA-S30_B4
CCCTCACCAAACCCCGCATCCGCCGCTGCCTCAAGCGCTACATCGCACGCGAGATCTACCGACACCTCGCAGCCCTTGACACGCTATAGAAGCGTCTCGGCGCTGGCTCGCCTCGCACCTCGACCAGCGGGACGCCGTGCATCAGTGACGTCTGGGCCGTGCGCGGGCGACGTCTGGGCCGTGCGTGAGTGACGGTTCGGCCGTGCGTGAGTGACGTCTCGGCGTCAGAGCAGGCCGGCCTTGCGGGCGAGGCGGTCGGCGAGCTCGGCGGGGTCGAGGTCGTCGCGCAGGATGCGGGCGGTGGACCAGCCGGAGGTGTCGAGGCCGGAGATGGCGGTGAAGGTCGCGAGGTCGTCGGCGTAGGTGTCGGCGAGCAGTCGCAGGTCCTCACCGGTCGGTGGAGGCGCGTCGAGGCGCCGCTCGTGGGAGTTGCGTGGGCGGGGGTCGATGTCGCGGCCGAAGCGGTGCAGGCCCAGGAAGTCGGTCATCGAGTCCAGCGCCGCGCCCGGGTCGCCGACGACGTCGTCGAAGCGCATCAGCAGCATCCGCTCGCGGGGCAGGTGCTCGAGCGCGCGGCGCAGCTGGATGCCGTAGAGGCCGCGCGCGACGACGGAGTACTGCCGCGCGTCGCGCTTGCTCCAGCCCTCCGGCACCTCGGAGACGCCGGGCGTGCGCATCCGGATCAGCTCGCCGAAGGAGGGGTACTCCCGCTTCCCGGCGAGCTTGTCGGTGAGCATCGTCCACTGCGAGAACGCCCGCTCGATCGGGTCGCGGAAGCACAGCACCACCTGCACCTGCGGCCCACCGGTCGCGGCGAGGTGGGCGTCGTAGGCGGCGATCCGCTCCACGGCCCCCGGCCAGAAGAGGTACGACGGTGTCGAGTCGATCGCCCGGCGTGCGAGCCCCTGCTGGTCGGCCCGCGGGACGGTGCCGTAGTCGGAGTAGTCCGGCGTCGACCAGTCGCGGGAGTCGTCGTCGAAGAAGTGCCGCTCCTTCACCCCGTGCCGGGCGACGTGACGGTGCCGGACCAGCAGCGCGTGCAGGGTGCCGGAGGCCCCCTTCTGCACGCCGCCCAGGATGATGCTGACGGGCAGGAACGTCGCCTCTTCCCCAGTCATGGGTCGCGAGTCTAGGTCGGCCGCGGTCGGCTCAGGCCGACGTGGTCGCGTCGCCGGGCAGGACCAGGACCAGCCGTGCACCGCCGTACGGCGACCGCTCGGCGTGCACGCGGCCCGCGTGCCGCTCGGCGGCCTGCGCCACGATCGAGAGGCCGAGCCCGGAGCCGGGCATCGCCCGGGACTCCTCGGACCGGTAGAACCGGTCGAAGACGTGGGGCAGGTCCTGCTCGGCGATGCCGGGGCCCTCGTCGTCGACGGTAAGCACGCCGTCGACCAGCGAGACCCGCACGGTGCCACCGGGCGGGCTCCACTTCGCGGCGTTGTCGAGGAGGTTCGTGACGGCGCGCTCCAGCGTCCCGGCCTCGCCGCGCACCACCCAGGGCGCGACGTCGACCTCGAAGGTGAGCAGCGGCGCGCGGCGGCGGACGCGCTCGACCGCGTGGTCGACCGCCTCGGCGAGGTCGATGGTCTCCACGACGGTCGGCAACGGCTCGTCGCGGGCCAGCTCGACGAGGTCGCCGACGAGCTGGCTGAGCTCCTCGATCTGGGCCGACACGTCGTCGAGCAGCTCCTCCCGGGTGCCGGGGGGCAGGTCCGCGCCGCCGCCGTCGGCCTGCCCGAGGAGCTCGATGTTGGTGCGCAGCGAGGTGAGCGGCGTGCGCAGCTCGTGCCCGGCGTCGGCGACGAGCTGGCGCTGACGGGCCCGGGAGTGGTCGAGCGCCTGCAGCATCTGGTTGAACGCGGTGGCCAGCCGGGCGACCTCGTCGTCGCCCTCGACGGTGATCGGCTCGAGCCGCTCGGTGCGGGCGATGGTCTCGACTGCGCCGGTGAGCCGGCGCACGGGACGCAGGCCGTTGGTCGCGACCGCCCACCCGGCCATGGCGGCGGTGATGATGCCGGAGAGGCCGAACAGGATGCTGACGAAGCCGAGCTTGGCCAGCACCTTCTCCTGCGGGTCCAGCGACTGCGCGAGCACGAGGGCCTGGCGGTCCTGACCGGCCGGCACCGCGACCACCCGGAAGCGCTCGTCACCGGTCTCGACGGTGCGCAGCGAGTAGTCGGCCGTGCCCAGCGCGACCGCGAGCTCCTCGTCGCCGAGGGAGATCTTGGGGTCGTCGGCGCTGTCGGCCGACAGGACCGGCGGGTTGTGGTCGAGGTCGATGAAGGCGATGCGGATGTCACCGGCACCCAGCGCCCACGGCGGGATGTCGGCGCGCACGTTGTTGGCCAGCGTCGCCTGGGTCGCCGCCTGCTGGGCCCGCTCGAGCAGCGAGGAGTCCAGGCTGCTCTGCAGCTGCAGACGGGTGGTGACGAACGCACCGAGCGCGACGAACGCGACGGCGACGCCCACCGCGATCGTGGTGAGCAGCGTGTCTTGCGGCGCAGGTAGCCGACGTAGACCTCCAGCGAGTTGGCGGTCGTGGGGAAGTCGTAGCCCCAGACCTCCTCGAGGATGAAGGACCGCTCGAGCCCCCGCCGCGGCCGGCGCAGGAACATCTCCAGCAGCGTGAACTCGGTGCGGGTCAGCTCGATGGCCCGCTGCCCGCGGTGCACCTCGCGGCTGGCGGTGTCCATGGTCAGGTCGGCGAAGGAGAGCACCTCGTCGTGGGCGCCCTCGGCGGGGGTGACCCGGCGCAGCAGGGCGCGCAGCCGTGCCAGCAGCTCGGCGAGCGCGAAGGGCTTGGTGAGGTAGTCGTCGGCCCCGGCGTCCAGGCCCTCGACCCTGTCGCCCACGGCGTCGCGCGCGGTCAGCACCAGCACCGGCAGGTCGTGGCCGGCGGCCCGCAGCGCACGGGTCGTCTCCAGCCCGCCCAGGCGCGGCATCATCACGTCCATCACGACCACGTCGGGCCGCGCGGTGCCGATCGAGGCCAGGGCCTCGGCACCGTCGCTGGCCAGCACGACGTCGTAGCCGTTGTACTCCAGGCTGCGGCGCAGCGACTCCCGCACGGCCTTGTCGTCGTCGACGACGAGGACGCGCTGTCGGGTGTCGGCGGAGGTGCTCACCCGATCACTGTGCCAGGCACGGCTGAGCGGTGGCTGAGAGTGCCCGCGGTGTCATGGGGTCCGGTCGTGGGGCGCGCGCTCACAGGTAGCGCGCGGCCAGGTCGGCGGCCCGCGGGCCGTAGCCGCCACCGAAGAGGCACGCGTGCACCAGCAGCGGGAAGAGCTGGTGCAGCGCGAGGCGGTCCTGCCAGCCCTCGGCCAACGGGTGCACCGACTCGTAGGCCTCGAGCACCTGCGGCAGGTGCGGCAGCCCGAAGAGGGCGAGCATGGCGAGGTCCACCTCGCGGTGCCCGCCGTACGCCGCCGGGTCGACCAGCCAGCCCTGCGCAGGCTCCCCGGGGGACCCGGCGCCCCACACGACGTTGCCGTTCCACAGGTCGCCGTGGAGCAGGGCCGGCGGCTCCTCCGGCAGCAGGCCGGGGAGCCGTCCGACGAGCGACTCGATCCGGGCGGCCTGGTGGTCCTCCAGTGCACCTCGGTCGCGGGCGAGCTTGAGGTAGGGCAGCACGCGGCGTACGGCGTAGAACTCCGCCCACGTGGGGGCGGTGCGCTGGGGCAGGGGGAGGCGGCCGATGAAGCCGTCCCGCTCGGCACCGAACGCCTCGGCGCCGGCGAGGTGGGTGTGCGCCAGCGCGCGCCCGAAGGCCGTCGCGGCCTCGAGGGAGGGACGCGCCGGCTCGACCCAGCGCACGACCAGGCACTCCTCGTCGACGGCCAGCACGTCGGGGACGGGGGCGGCGTCGCCGGGGGCGGAGCCCAGCCAGCGCAGCCCGGCGGCCTCGGCCTCGAAGAAGCCGTCCGGGACGCGGGGCGCGGTCTTCATCAGCGCGGTCGTGCCGTCGGAGAGACGCAGCTTGGTGGCGCGGCAGGTGTCGCCGCCGGCGACCTCCGCGGGCACGTGCGCTCCACCATCGACAGCACCTCCTCGAAGCCGGAGTCCCCACCGTAGTAGGGGTCCGGTACCTCGCCACCGGTGCCGACGGGGTCGAAGTCGCGGAAGAGCCGGACCCGGTCGGACCGGCCCCCGATGTCGGCGAGGTTGGAGCCGTCCATGGCCAGCAGCAGGTCGTGGTCCTCGAGCCAGGTGGGGGCGAACTGCTGCGCCCGGTGGACCGGGTCGTAGCCGGCGGCGGTGAGCGTGGCGGCGGCCCGACGGTCCATCGGGTCGCCGACGTGCCAGCCGCCGGTGCCGCAGGAGTCGACGGCGACCGAGGCGGCCAGGCCGGCCTCGTCGACGCGGGTGCGCAGCACGACGTCGGCCATCGGGGAGCGGCAGATGTTGCCCAGGCAGACCAGCCCGACGCGGTAGCGGCCGGGTTCGCGCGGCGCGGGCAGCGCAGGGGTGGTCACGAGGTGTCCCGAGAGCTCTGTGGCGGTGGTCAGTCGTCGGTGCCGAGGACGCCGTCGACGATCCAGGTGACGACGGTGATCACGATCGCGCCGCCGACCGCGGGCCAGAACCCGGTCACCTCGAACCCGATGTCGGCCGCCTCGGCGATCGCGTCGGTCAGCAGCAGCATGCCGGCATTGATGACCAGCAGGAACAGCCCCAGCGTGAGCAGGATCAGCGGGAAGGACAGCACCTTCAGCACCGGCTTCACGAACGCGGTGACCGCACCGAGGATCAGCGCCACCAGCAGCAGCGGCACGATCTTCTCCGAGGTCGGCGCGTTGCCGGGGGTGAACGTGATGCCGTCGATCAGCCACGCGGCGGCAGCCAGCGCGACGGCGTTGGTGAAGAGCCAGGTCACGATGCGCACCCCTCGATCATGGCAGGTGGACGCAGGTCCCCGCAGGGGCGCGGGTCCACACCCGGCCGGGGTTGCGCCACTACCCTCGGGGCGGTGTTCCCGGTCGGTGGTGTGGGCGTGATGCTGCTCGGCATCGCGGTGGCCGGCGTGCCGTGCCTGGCCCTGGTCGCGGTGCTGCGTCGTCGTACGGGCGCTGCGTGGGCGTGGTCCCTGGGCCTGCTGCTCTGGTCGCTGGCCACGATCGGCGTGCTCACGCTGATCCCCACCGACGGTGCGCCAGGCGTGGTCTACGCCGACGAGCGCTTCTACAACTCCTGCTCCTTCGACTACGGCGGGCCGGCGCCCGATGGCTTCTGGATCGTCAGCGGCGGGCAACGGCTGCTCAACGCCGTGATCTTCGTGCCGTCGGGCGCCCTGCTCGTGCTGGTGCTCGCCCGGTGGCGCAGCGCCCGGTGGACGATCCCGGTCGGGCTGCTCGGCCTGGGCCTGGTCTCGGTGGGGATCGAGGCCACCCAGCAGGTGCTCTCGCGCCTGGACCGCTCCTGCGACGTCACCGACGTCGTCGACAACCTCACCGGCGCCGCGATCGGGGTCCTGGTCGGGCTGGCGCTGCTGCCGCTCGTCCGTCCGTGGCGTCGGGACGTCGACGCCTAGGGTGGTCGTCATGACCACCCCGTCGACCCCGCAGCCGCGCTCGCACATCCGCGAGATCCCGGCCTACGTCCCCGGGAAGCCGCCCACCCCGCGGCCGGACCTGGTGACCTACAAGCTCTCCAGCAACGAGAACCCCTACCCGCCGCTGCCCGGCGTCATCGAGGCAGCCCGTGGCGCGGTGGACCTGATGAACCGCTACCCCGACATGGGCAACGCGACGTTGTACGCCGGCCTGGCCGCGCGCCTCGGCGTGCCGGTCGAGGACCTTGCCGCCGGCACCGGCTCGGTGGCGCTGATCTACCAGCTGCTGGCCGCCTTCTGCGACCCCGGCGACGAGGTCGTCTACGCGTGGCGCTCCTTCGAGGCCTACCCCATCGCCGTGACGTCCGCGGGGGCCGTCTCGGTGCAGGTGCCGCTGACCGACGAGGCCCGCCACGACCTCGACGCGATGGCCGCGGCGATCACCGACCGCACCAAGGTCGTCATCGTCTGCACCCCCAACAACCCCACCGGCCCGTCGGTGACCCAGACCGAGCTCGACGCGTTCCTCGCGAAGGTGCCGTCGCACGTCGTGGTCGTCGTCGACGAGGCCTACCTTGAGTTCGTCCGGATGCCCGACGCCGTCGACGGCCTCGCGACCTACCGCGCGCACCCCAACGTGGTGCTCTTCCGCACCTTCTCCAAGGCCTACGGCCTGGCGGGATTCCGCGTCGGCTACGCCGTCGCGCACTCCGAGATCGCCGCCGCGCTGCGCGCGGTCTCGCTGCCCTTCGGCGTCTCGGCCGTCGCCCAGGTGGCCGCGGTCGCCTCGCTGGAGGCAGAGTCGGCGCTGCTCGAGCGGGTCGACGCGCTGGTCGCCGAGCGCGACCGGGTCGGCGCGGCCCTGCGTGAGGTCGGTTGGGACGTGCCCGAGGCCCGAATCCCCGACAGCCAGGGGAACTTCTTCTGGTTCGCCCTCGGCGAGCGCACCGCCGACTTCGCCGCCGCCTGCGACCAGGCCGGCATCGTGGTCCGGCCCTTCGCCGGCGAGGGCTGCCGGGTCTCGGTCGGCGAGCCCGAGGCGAACGACCGGCTGGTGGAGGTCGCAGCCCGGTTCGCGTGAGTCGGCCGCGTGAGTCGGGCCGCGTGAGGCTGGTCGGGGTGCTGTGAGGTTCATCGGCGCCCCGATGGACCTCACGGACCCCCCGACGCAGCTGCATCGGCGTACCGAGAGGTTCAGCGGCCCCCCGCTGAACCTCACGGGCCGTTCCCCGCAGCGACCCCGGTGGTCCCCCCTCGGGCGTTACCGCGGCGCAACCCTCGTCCGGCAGGCTTGCGCCATGTCGATCAAGGTCGCGCTGGAGCACCGCACCACCTACGACTTCGCCGAGCCCGTGTCGGTGGCACCGCACGTGGTGCGGCTGCGGCCGGCGCCGCACTGCCGCACGCCGATCGAGGCCTACAGCCTGGACGTGAAGCCGGCCAACCACTTCGTGAACTGGCAGCAGGATCCCTTCGGCAACTGGCTGGCCCGTCTGGTCTTCCCCGAGAAGGTCGAGACCCTCGACATCACCGTCGGGCTGGTCGCGGACCTGATGACGATCAACCCGTTCGACTTCTTCATCGAGGAGTACGCCGAGCGGTTCCCCTTCACCTACGAAGACTCGCTCGCCGCCGACCTCGCGCCGTACCTGCGCCCCGTCGACGCCAGCGACGACCTGGCCGCCTGGCGGGAGAGGCTGCCCGACCTGCCCGAGGACGGCGTCCCCACGGTCACGTTCCTCGCCGAGCTCAACTCCGCGGTCCACCGCGACGTCGCCTACAGCGTGCGCATGGAGCCGGGCGTGCAGGACCCCGACGAGACGCTGCGCCTGGGCATCGGGTCCTGCCGCGACTCCGCGTGGCTGCTGGTCAGCCTGCTGCGGATGTACGGCCTGGCCGCCCGCTTCGTCTCCGGCTACCTCGTCCAGCTCGCCGCCGACCAGGAGAGCCTCGACGGCCCCAGCGGCCCGGCCGAGGACTTCACCGACCTGCACGCCTGGACCGAGGTGTTCGTCCCGGGCGCCGGCTGGGTCGGCATGGACCCCACCTCCGCGCTCTTCGCCGGCGAGGGCCACATCCCGCTCTCGGCGACCCCGCACCCCAGCAGCGCCGCGCCCATCGAGGGCGCCACCGACCCGGTCGAGGTCACCTTCTCCTTCCACAACCAGGTCACCCGCGTCCACGAGGACCCCCGGGTCACCAAGCCCTACACCGATGCCCAGTGGGCCCGCATCGACGCGCTCGGCGAGGCCGTCGACGAGCGCCTCCAGAAGGGCGACGTGCGCCTGACGATGGGTGGTGAGCCCACGTTCGTCTCCCTCGACGACGCCACCACGCCGCAGTGGAACACCGACGCCGACGGCCCCGAGAAGCGAGCGCTGGCCCGCGACCTCGCCGACCGCCTCCGGCAGGTGTACGCCGGTGGAGGGGTCGTGCACCGGGGCCAGGGCAAGTGGTACCCGGGCGAGCCGCTGCCCCGCTGGAACATCGGTCTCCAGTGGCGCACCGACGGGGTGCCGCTGTGGCAGGACCCCGCGCTGTTCGCCGAGCCCTGGGTGGAGGCCCCCGACGGGCAGAGCGCCACCGACGAGGACGCTCGCGCACTGGCCGAGCGGGTCACCGCCGTGCTGGGCCTGCCCGCGGAGCAGCTGCGGGCGGCGTACGAGGACCCGTTCGCGGCGCTGGCCGACCACGTGCGCCAGCCGCACGGCGAGCGCCCGAGCGAGGAGGAGGGCCTCGAGGGGCTGGACCAGCAGGCGCTGGACCTGGTCGCCCGGCTCGACGCCGACGTCACCGAGCCCACCGGCTGGGTGCTGCCGCTGGCCACCGGCGAGGAGTGGACCAGCCCGCAGTGGCGCTTCCGCCGCGGCCGGCTGGTGCTGACCCCGGGCACGAGTGCCGTGGGGCTGCGCCTGCCGCTGGACTCGATCTCGTGGACCGACCCCGAGGCGACCGACCAGCCGTCGTACCTCGAGGCCGGCCCGCCGCTGGAGCCGAAGGTGCCGAGCGTGGAGGTCGTCGACCCCGAGGGCGCGCCCACCACGGCGCTGGCCTTCGAGGCCCGGGACGGGCACGTGCACGTCTTCCTGCCGCCGACCGAGCGGCTGGAGGACTACGCCGACCTGCTGCGGCTGGTCGAGGTGTCTGCCCGCAAGGTGGGCCGACCGGTGGTGCTCGAGGGCTACGGCCCGCCGCCGGACCCGCGCCTGACCAGCCTCACCGTCACCCCCGACCCCGGCGTCATCGAGGTCAACGTGCAGCCGACCCGGTCCTGGGCCGAGCAGCGCGACCTGACCGAGACGCTCTACGAGCACGCCCGGCAGGCGCGGCTGACGACCGAGAAGTTCGACCTCGACGGGCTGCACACCGGCACCGGCGGCGGCAACCACCTCACCCTCGGCGGCCACCAGCCCGTCGACAGCCCGCTGCTGCGGCGCCCCGACCTGCTGGTCAGCCTGCTGACCTACTGGCAGCGGCACCCCTCGCTGTCCTACCTCTTCTCCGGGCGCTTCATCGGCCCGACCAGCCAGGCGCCGCGCTTCGACGAGGGCCGGCCCGAGGCGGTCTACGAGATGGAGATCGCGATCCAGGAGATCGGCCGGATCGTCGAGCACCTGGCGACCGAGACCGACGAGGACGGCGAGCCGCTCGAGCCGCGCCCGTGGCTGGTCGACCGCGCCCTGCGACACCTGCTGACCGACCTGACCGGCAACACCCACCGCGCGGAGTTCTGCATCGACAAGCTCTACAGCCCCGACTCCTCGCGGGGACGCCTCGGGCTGCTGGAGCTGCGCGGCTTCGAGATGCCGCCGCACCCGCAGATGGCGTTGGTGCAGGCCCTGCTGGTGCGCAGCCTGGTCGCGATGTTCTGGGACGAGCCGTGCACCGACCCGCTGATCCGCTGGGGCGCCGCGCTGCACGAGGACTTCCTGCTCCCGCAGGGCTGCATCCGCGACATCGCCGCCGTCGCGGCCGACCTGAGGGCAGCGGGCATCGGTTTCGAGGAGTCCTGGCTCGACCCGTTCACCGAGTTCCGCTTCCCGCGGATCGGGCAGACCGAGGTGCCGCTGGGCGCCGGCCGGCCGCCGGCAGAGCTCGAGCTGCGCCAGGCGATCGAGCCGTGGATGGTGCTGGGCGAGGAGGCCACCAGCGGCGGCACCGCCCGCTACGTCGACTCCTCCGTCGAGCGTCTCCAGGTCACGGTTCGGGGGATCGACCCCCGCCGGCACCTGGTGACGTGTCAGGGTGTCCCGGTGCCCCTGACCCCGACAGGACGCCCCGGCGAGCTGTACGCCGGTGTGCGCTACCGCGCCTGGCAGCCGTGGTCGGCCCTGCACCCCTCGATCGCGGTGCACGCCCCGCTGCACGTCGAGGTCGTCGACACCGCCGCCGAGGTCAGCCTGGGCGGCGCGACCTACCACGTGTCCCACCCGGGCGGTCGCAACTACGCCACCCCGCCGGTCAACGCCCAGGAGGCCGAGGCCCGCCGTGCGGTGCGCTTCGAGCCGCGCGGGCACACCGCCGGCACGCTCGACGTCGGCGGGATGCGCGAGGCCGCGGCCCGCGCCACCGCGCCGGAGACCCCGCACACCCTCGACCTGCGTCGCGTCCCGGGGCGGCTCCTGACGTGAGCGCGGTGCGAGGGAGGGCCGGATGACGGTCCTCCGCGACTACGCCGCCGCCACGTCCCAGCCCACGCTGGGCGACCCCGACGGCCCCGGTCGCTTCGACGAGGTGGTCGGCCCCGACGGGTCGCTGCGACCGGCGTGGAAGGGCCTGGCCGAGCTGGCGGTCTCGCTGACCCCCGGGGACATGTACCGCGCCGACAGCGACATCGCCCGCTTCCTCGCCGACGACGGCGTCACCTACGCGCGTCCCGGTGACCGGCAGGGACCGTGGCGCCTCGACCCGGTCCCGCTCGTGATCGACGCCCGCACCTGGGCGCCCCTGGAGAAGGGCCTCGCCCAGCGCGCGGAGCTCTTCAACGCCCTGCTCGTCGACCTGTACGGCGACCAGCGGCTGCTCGCCGAGGGCGTCGTCCCGCCCGCGGTCGTGCTCGGCCACGGTGGCTTCACCCGTGCGGTCGCGCGGCGCTCGCTGGGCGAGCAGCCGATCGACCCGCGGCCGCTGGTCTTCTCCGCCACCGACCTGGCGCGCGACGCCGCGGGCGAGTGGCGGGTCATCGGCGACCGGGCCCAGGCCCCGTCGGGCCTGGGCTACGCGATGGAGAACCGCCGCGTCATCTCCCGCGTCGTCCCCGAGCTCTACCGCCAGGCCGGCCTGCACCGGATGGAGCCCTACTTCTGGGCGCTGCGCTCGGCGCTGATCCAGTCCGCCAACGGCGACCTCGCCGACCCCCGGGTCGTGGTGCTCTCGCCGGGCACGCACTCCGAGACCGCCTACGACCAGGCCTTCGTCGCCTCCACGCTCGGCTTCCCGTTGGTCCAGGGCAGCGACCTGCTGATCCGCGACGGGTGGGTGTACCTCCGCCAGGGGCGGGGCCGCATGGAGCGGGTCGACGTGATCCTGCGGCGCGTCGACGCCGCGTGGTCCGACCCGCTGGAGCTGCGCGGGGAGTCCCAGCTGGGCGTCGCCGGGCTCGTGGAGGCGGTGCGTCGCGGGCGCGTCCGGGTCGTCAACGGGCTCGGGTCCGGCGTGCTCGAGAACCCCGGCCTGGCGCCGTACCTCCCCCTGCACGTGCGACCCATCGACGGCCCCTCGGCGGAGCTGGAGCGCCTGCCCACGGCCAAGGTCATCGAGCGGATCCTCGACGAGCCGCACCGCTACGTCGGCCAGGAGCGACTGCCGTTCTCCCAGGTGCCGACCTGGCGCAGCGGCGCGGCGCGGCCGCGGCCGGTGACGCTGCGGACCTTCGCGCTGCGCTACGGCGGCTCCTACCGCCCGCTGGTCGGCGGGCTGGCCAACGTCTACGACGACGGCGGCTTCCGCTCCTCGGCCAGCAAGGACGTCTGGGTGCTCAAGGCCGACCCGGCCGACGCCGACCAGGGCCTGGCCGAGGTGATGTCGATGACCGCCGCGCGCGCCGTCGCGGTCACCGTCCCCCGTGTCCTCGAGGACCTCTTCTGGGTCGGCCGGTACGCCGAGCGCGCCGAGGACATGCTGCGGCTGCTCATCGTCACCCACACCATCTCCGAGGACTTCCGCACCAGCCCCGGCTCGGTGGGTGGCGCCAGCCTGGCGGTCCTGCTGGGCACCATCGGGCGTCTCGCGGGCCGGCAGTTCGACGACCTCGACGCGGAGTTCCGCTCGCTGCTCACCGATGCCGACCGCGTCGGCTCGGTCGCCCACTCGATCGAGAACCTCCGCACCGCCCTCACCGACGTCCGCGACCAGCTCTCCGCCGACACCTGGCGTGCGTTCGGCGTCGTCGAGCGCGCGCACGAGGCGTTGGCCGCGAACCCGCACAGCCACCAGGTCGCCGACACCGCCGGTCGCATCCTCACCGGCGTGCTGTCCCTGCAGGGCGTCTTCGCGAGCATGATGCGCGACGACGGCTGGCACATGATCGGCGCGGGCCGCTCGCTGGAGCGTTCCCTGCAGCTGGTCCACCTGCTGCGTTCCTCGACCACGGTGCGGCGCGGCATCGACGTCGACCGGACGGTCCTCAACGCGGTGCTGGAGTCCGCGGAGTCCTCGGTGACCCACCGCCGTCGCTACCGCGGCTACGTGCGCCCCGCCGGGGTGCTCGAGCTGCTGGTCGTCGACCCCGACAACCCGCGCTCCCTGGCCTTCAGCCTCGCCGAGGTGCGCGACCACGTCGCGGCGCTGCCGGCCTCGACCGGGTCCACCCGACCCGAGCGGCTGGTCGAGAACCTGCTGGCGGAGGTCGAGGACCAGTCGGTGGCCGAGCTGGTGGCGATCGGCGGGGTCAACCGGCCCAACCTCGAGTCCTTCCTCGACGACACCCTGGACCGGCTGGCGCGGCTCGGTGAGTCGGTCGAGGACCTGCACCTGCGCTCCGGCCCGCCGCCGCGCTCCTTCGGCGCGCTCGCGATCGTCGACTCGCTGCCGGCCGAGCCGGCCACCGGCACCATCCCGGCCATCACCGAGCCGCTGGCCGACGACGCCCCGGGCACGCGGGAGGGCGCGTGAGGTACCGCGTCTCCCACCGCACCGTCTACTCCTACGACGAGCCGGTCACCGACTCCTTCGGCCTGGCCTATCTGACCCCCAGGTCGCTGCCGTGGCAGGAGGTCGCCAGCCACGAGGTCGCGGTCGACCCGGAGGCGTCCGACCTGGCGCAGGAGACCGACTACTACGGCAACCTGGCGACGTACTTCCAGGTGACCGAGCGGCACACGACGCTGATCGTCGACGCGCTCTCCGAGGTCACCGTCACCACGCCCATCCACTCCGACGCCGCACTCGGCGGCGCGTGGGAGCGGGCCCGGCCGCTGCTCGACCCGACGCTCCCCGGGGCCTGGCAGGCCACCGACTTCGCGCTCGCGTCCGGCTCGGCAGAGCAGACCGCCGAGGCCAAGGAGTACGCCGCGGAGTCGCTGACCCGCGGTCGCCCGATCGGCGAGGCGGCATCGGACCTGATGACCCGCATCCACCGCGACTTCGCCTACGACAAGACCGCGACGACCGTGACGTCCACGATCGACGACATCTTCGGCAAGCGCGCGGGCGTCTGCCAGGACTTCGCCCACCTCACGCTGGCCTGCCTGCGCGGCCACGGCCTGGCCGCCCGCTACGTCTCGGGCTACCTCGCCACCGAGCCGCCCCCGGGCAAGGAGCGGATCGTCGGCGCCGACGCCTCGCACGCGTGGGTGGAGGTGTGGCTGCCCGACCACGACGGCGGCGGGCCGGGGGAGTGGCTGGCCATCGACCCGACCAACGACCAGTGGGCCGGCGACCGCTACGTCACCGTCGCCTGGGGCCGCGACTACGGGGACGTGCCGCCGGTCAAGGGTGTGATCTTCACCGAGGCCAAAAGATCCACCCTGCGGGTGGAGGTCGACGTCGCACCCCTCTGACACCATCTCGACGTGAAGTCCTACCGCTGCCGGGTGTGCGACAACCCGCTCTACTTCGAGAACTCGGTGTGCGTCTCCTGCGGGACGGCCCTGGGCTACTCCCGCGCCGAGCGCGCGATCGTCCCCGTCGACGAGCAGGGGCGCTACGTCGACGCCGAGGGGTTGGTCTGGCACGTCTGCTGCAACCTCAACCTGTCCGGCTGCACCTGGCTGGCCACCACCGAGGGCGGGCAGTGCTCGGCCTGTGACCTGACCCGCACCCGCCCCGCTGACGACGACGAGGTCGGGCTGACCAACTACCCCGCGGCGGAGAAGGCCAAGCGACACCTCGTCGCCGAGCTCGACACCCTCGGCTTCCGGGTCGTCGGCAAGGATCCGGCCCAGGGCGGGGACCCCGACGAGGGCCTGGCCTTCGACCTCCTCTCCTCGGTGGAGGAGAACGTCGTCATCGGCCACGAGGACGGCGTCATCACCATCGACCTGGCCGAGTCCGACGCGGCGTACCGCGAGAAGGTCCGCGCCCAGCTCGACGAGCCCTACCGCACCATGCTCGGGCACTTCCGGCACGAGGTCGGCCACTACTACGAGTGGCAGCTGGTCCGCGGCGAGGAGCGGATGGCGCGCTGTCGCGAGCTGTTCGGCGACGAGTCGATCGACTACCAGGCCGAGATCGACCGGCACTACTCCGAGGGCCCGCCGGCCGGCTGGGAGCAGCGGTTCATCTCGACGTACGCCACGATGCACCCCTTCGAGGACTTCGCCGAGACCTTCGCGCACTACCTGCACATCTGCGACACCATCGAGACCGCCGGTGAGTACGGCCTGACCTCGGTCGCGCCGGTCTCGGCGTTCTCGAGCTTCCGCGACGTCGTCAGCGGGATCTGGGTGCCGCTGTCGGTCGCGCTGAACATGATCAACCGCTCGATGGGCAAGGACGACCTCTACCCGTTCGTCATCCCAGACCCGGTCCTCGACAAGCTCGACTTCGTCGCCTCGCTGCCGCAGTAGCCACCGGGGTGAACGGACTGGTTGAAGCCTCACCTAGTCTCGAGCCATGAGTGACGACCAGACCCCGTCGTACGTCGAGAAGGGCGGCTTCGAGCGGGACATGAACTACGTCCTGGACCGGATCACCCGCGGTGGGGAGAAGCCCGAGCACGGCCCGGTCAACGGGGAGCTGTGGCCGGTCGAGCCGGGGCGCTACCGCCTCGTCGCGGCCCGCGCCTGCCCCTGGGCCAACCGCGCGATCATCGTGCGCGAGCTGCTCGGCCTGCAGGACGTCATCTCGCTCGGGACGCCCGGGCCCACCCACGACAAGCGCTCGTGGACCTTCGACCTCGACGAGGGCGACAAGGACCCGGTGCTCGGCATCCACTGGCTGCGCGAGGCCTACGACAAGCGCTTCCCCGACTACCCGCGCGGCATCACCGTGCCGGCGATCGTAGACGTCCCGACCGGGGAGATCGTCACCAACGACTTCCCGTGGATCACCCACGACTTCTTCTTCGAGTGGCGCGACCACCACAAGCCCGACGCGCCCGACCTGTGGCCCGACGACCTCCGCGAGGAGATGGAGGAGGTCATGCAGCGGGTCTTCACCGAGGTCAACAATGGTGTCTACCGCTGCGGCTTCGCCGGCGACCAGGACAGCTACGAGGCGGCGTACGACCGGCTCTTCGACGCGCTGGACTGGCTCGAGTCACGGCTGGAGGACCGGCGCTACCTGATGGGGGACTCGATCACCGAGGCCGACGTCCGCCTCTTCACGACCCTCGTGCGCTTCGACGCCGTCTACCACGGCCACTTCAAGTGCAACCGCAACAAGCTGGCCGAGATGCCCAACCTCTGGGGCTACGCGCGCGACCTGTTCCAGACGCCCGGCTTCGGCGACACCATCGCCTTCGACCAGATCAAGGCGCACTACTACGTGGTCCACAAGGACATCAATCCGACCGGGATCGTCCCCAAGGGGCCCGACGAGACTCTCTGGCACACGCCGCACGGGCGCGAGCGGCTCTGACGCGCAGGCCGCCGGGCGCACCGTCGAGCGGGCTCAGGCCCGCTCGACCTCGCTCTTCAGCTTCAGGACCGTCGTGCCGTCGGACTGCTCGATGACGTACGCCGGGTCGTCCTTGCTGCCCTTGCGCTTGATCTTCTCGCCCTTGACCTGACGCTCGACGGTGTCGTGGTGCACCTCGGTGACGGTGCCGCTCGCCGACCCGTTGCCCCACGACCAGCTGACCTCGGTGCCCTTGCGGATGCTCATGCCCTCGACGGTAGGCACGCGCGGGGCCGCGTCCGCTCACCCGACAGGCTTCCTGACCGCCCTGGGTCTCGAGGCTCGCTCCGCTCGCACCTCGACCGGAGGAAGGGCCGGCTGCGCTCGCACCTCGACCGCCGGGCGGACAGCGGTGCCCGGTTGGCGGACGTCCGGTGCGTCCCGGTACGGTGTCGACACAGTGTGTCCCGGGTCACAGGCCACACCACCCCGTGACCACGACCCGGCACCACAGGCAGCAGACGAGCGGAGACCCCGCACCGTCTCGTGACCGCAAAGGAGCGCGCGCGTGCCCGACAGCAACCCGAGTCCCGGATTCGGCCCGGACCTCGCCGAGGTCTTCGGCCCGGCCCACTCCGACGGCGGTCCCGAGCTGGTGCAGCTCCTGACGCCCGAGGGCGAGCGGGTCCACCACCCCGAGTTCGACCTGGACTTCTCCGCCGAGCAGATCCGCGGCTTCTACCGCGACATGGTGCTGACCCGGCGCATCGACACCGAGGCCACCGCGCTCCAGCGCCACGGCGAGCTCGGCATCTGGGCCCAGCTGCTGGGCCAGGAGGCCGCCCAGATCGGCGCCGGCCGCGCGCTGCGCCCGCAGGACTACGTCTTCCCGACCTACCGCGAGCACGGCGTCGCCTGGTGCAAGGGCATCGACCCGCTCAAGCTGCTCGGGCTCTTCCGCGGCGTCGACCACGGCTCGTGGGACCCGCACGAGTTCAACTTCGGTCTCTACACGATCGTCATCGGCGCCCAGTGCCTGCACGCGACCGGCTACGCCATGGGCATGCAGCGCGACGGTGTCGTCGGCACCGGCGACCCCGACCGCGACGCCGCGGTCATCGCGCACTTCGGTGACGGTGCCTCGAGCCAGGGCGACGTCAACGAGTCCTTCATCTTCGCCGCCTCCTACAACGCCCCGGTCGTGTTCTTCTGCCAGAACAACCAGTGGGCGATCTCCGAGCCGATCGAGCGCCAGACCCGCATCCCGCTCTACCAGCGCGCGCTGGGCTTCGGCTTCCCGGGCATCCGCGTCGACGGCAACGACGTGCTGGCGACGTACGCCGTCACGCAGGCCGCCCTGCAGCGGGCCCGGGACGGCCAGGGCCCGACGTTCGTGGAGGCCTACACCTACCGGATGGGTGCCCACACGACCACCGACGACCCGACCCGCTACCGGCTGTCGGCCGACGTGGAGTCGTGGAAGCTCAAGGACCCGATCGCCCGCCTGGAGGTCTACCTGCGCCGCAACGGCCTGGTCGACGACGGCCTGGTGGAGGACGTGAAGGCCGAGGCCGACGAGCTCGGCGCCCACCTGCGCGAGGGCTGCAAGGCGATGCCCGACCCGCGGCCGATGGACATGTTCGACCACGTCTACGCCGAGGTGCCCGAGGAGCTCGCGGCCCAGCGCGACGGCTTCGCCGACTACCTCGCGTCGTTCGAGGGGAGCCACTGATGAGCGAGCAGAAGACTAGCCAGAAGATCACCCTGGCCAAGGGTCTCAACATGGGCCTGCGCAAGGCCATGGAGGGCGACCCCAAGGTCCTGCTCATGGGCGAGGACGTCGGCAAGCTCGGCGGAGTCTTCCGCATCACCGACGGCCTGCAGAAGGACTTCGGCGAGGACCGCGTCATCGACTCCCCGCTCGCGGAGTCCGGCATCGTCGGCACCGCGGTGGGCCTGGCGCTGCGCGGCTTCCGCCCGGTGGTGGAGATCCAGTTCGACGGGTTCGTCTACCCCGCCTACGACCAGATCGTGTGCCAGGTGGCGAAGATGCGCTACCGCTCCAAGGGCCACAGCCCGATGCCGATGGTCATCCGCATCCCCTTCGGCGGCGGCATCGGCGCGGTCGAGCACCACAGCGAGTCGCCCGAGGCGCAGTTCGCGCACACCCCGGGCCTGAAGGTCGTCGCCTGCTCCAACCCCGTCGACGGCTACTGGATGATCCAGCAGGTGATCGCCTCCGACGACCCGGTGATCTTCCTCGAGCCCAAGCGGCAGTACCACGCCGACAAGATGGAGCTCGACACCGCGATCACCCCGCCGCCGCTGTTCACCTCCCGCGTCGCGCGCCCCGGCACCGACGTGACGGTGCTGGCCTACGGCCCGACGGTGCGCACCGCGTTGACGGCCGCCGAGGCCGCCGCGGGCGAGGGCCGCTCGATCGAAGTGATCGACCTGCGCACGCTCAGCCCGCTCGACATGGGTCCGGTCCTGGACTCCGTGCGCCGCACCGGTCGCTGCGTGGTCGTGCACGAGGCGCACGTCAACCTCGGCATGGGCGCCGAGCTGGCCGCCCGGGTGACCGAGGAGTGCTTCTACTCCCTGGAGGCGCCGGTGCTGCGCGTGGGCGGGTTCGACACGCCGTACCCCGCCTCCCGCATCGAGGAGGACTTCCTCCCCGACCTGGACCGCCTGCTCGACGCCGTCGACCGCACCTTCGCGTTCTGATGCCCGCCGCTGGTCGAGGTGCGAGGGCGGCCACGCCCGAGCCTCGAGACCCGGTGACCCGAACCGTCGGTCGAGGTGCGAGGGCGGCCACGCCCGAGCCTCGAGACCCGGTGACCTGAGAGGAAACCTGATGCCTGAGTACAAGCTGCCCGACGTCGGCGAGGGACTGACCGAGGCCGAGGTCGTCGCCTGGCGGGTCAAGGTCGGCGACGTCATCGAGGTCAACGAGATCGTCTGCGACATCGAGACCGCGAAGTCGATCGTGGAGCTGCCCTCGCCGTACGCCGGCGAGGTCACCGCGCTGCTGGTCCCCGAGGGCGAGACCGTCGCCGTCGGCACCCCGATCATCCGCATCGGCGCCGACTCGGCGGTCGAGGAGGTTGCGCAGCAACCGTCTCGAGACCCCGACGCCGACATGGAGATCGACCTCTCCAACCCCGCGGCCTCCGGTGGCGGTGAGGGCGAGAGCCTGGTGGGGCGCAACAAGGCCGACCGTGGACCGACCCGTCGAGCCCGGCGCGCCCCGGGCGCCGAGGCCGCCAACAAGCAGGCCCAGGCCGCCTTCGACCCGGGCACCAGCCCGGCGCCGGAGCTCGAGGAGCTGCCCGAGGTCTCCCCGCCGTCCTACTCGGCGGTCGAGGAGGGTGCGCAGCGGCCGTCTCGAGACCCCGCGCCGGCTGACGCCCGCGTGCTGGCCAAGCCGCCGGTGCGCAAGCTGGCCAAGGACCTCGGCGTCGACCTCACCACGCTGACCGGCGAGGGCCCCCAGGGCTCGGTGACCCGCGAGCAGGTCCAGGCCGCGGCAGCCTCCGCGCCGGAGGGTGGTCGAGCAGCGGCGAGCCCCAGCGAGCCGCGGGCGTCGAGACCACTGGCCACCGGCGCCCGCGAGACCCGCGAGCCGATCAAGGGCGTGCGCAAGATGATGGGCCAGGCGATGGTCGACTCGGCCTTCACCGCCCCGCACGTGACCGAGTGGGTCACCCTCGACGCGACCCGCACGATGGAGCTGGTGGAGCGGCTGAAGTCTCACCGGGAGTTCCGCGACGTCAAGGTCAGCCCGCTGCTGGTGCTGGCCAAGGCGTGCCTGCTGGCCATCCGGCGTACGCCGGAGATCAACTCCTTCTGGGACGAGGCGGCCCAGGAGGTCGTCTACAAGCACTACGTCAACCTCGGGATCGCCGCGGCGACCCCGCGTGGCCTGGTGGTGCCCAACGTCAAGGACGCCGACGCGATGACCCTGCGCGAGCTGGCCGAGGCGCTGGGCGACCTCACCGCCACTGCGCGCGAGGGGAAGACGCAGCCGGCCGACATGAGCGGTGGGTCGTTCACGATCACCAACGTGGGCGTCTTCGGCGTCGACGCCGGCACGCCGATCATCAACCCCGGCGAGTCGGCGATCCTGTGCTTCGGCTCGATCACCCGCAAGCCGTGGGTGGTCGTCGAGGACGGCGAGGAGCGCATCGTGCCGCGCCACGTCACGACGCTGGCGCTCTCCTTCGACCACCGCCACGTCGACGGTGAGAAGGGCTCGCGCTTCCTGGCCGACGTCGCCGCGATCCTGGAGGACCCCGCCTCCGCGCTGCTGTTCTGAGCTGAGGTCCCGACCGGGGTCGTGCCCCTGAGCGGGCGCCATGGCGCCCGCTCAGGGGCACGACTCACTCCGCAGGTCTGGACCGCTCGTCCAGACGTGTTCCTCCACCTCCGCAGGTCGCCGATGGGACACCGGAGGGGCCTGCCCGTGCCGGGGCGGCCCCCGAGGGAGGACACCATGCGCAACTCGATCAAGGCCGCGCTCGCGGCGACCACCGGCGCCGCACTGCTGCTCGGGGGTGCCGGGTCGCTGGCGTACTGGTCCGACGAGGAGGTCATTCCTGGCGGGACCATCAACGGCGGGTCCTTGGACCTCACGTCTGGCGACTGCGGCGTGGGCTGGGAGCTCAACGGCGAGGATGTGACCTTCAACTTCTCCCGCCCTCTGGTGCCGGGCGACGTCCTGACCAAGACCTGCCGCTACGTCCTCGACGCCACGGGCGACAACCTGCAGGCCGACGTAGCGGCGAGCGCCCCCGACTTCGGCGCTGTCACGGCACTCACTGCCGAGCTGGACTTCAGCAGCAGCTTCACGCTCGACGCCGTGGGGGACCCCGCGCCGGCAGGCTTCACGCCGACGGCGCAGATCACCGAGGCCGACGACGGCAAGGAGCTGATCGCCTCGCTCATCGTGGACTTCGACTTCGCCAGCGCGACGAACGCGAGCAACAGCGGCGTGGAGTACAACGCGGCGCCGCTCCAGGCCGCGCTCGAGGACATCACGATCACCGTGACCCAGACGAACGCCACTCCCTGAACCGATGGCGCGCCACCTCGTGCGCGCCGTCTCCTGGGTGGTGCTGCTGGGGGCGACGGCGCTGGTGACAGTCGCGGTGGTCGTGCCGCGGGTGGCCGGCGCCACGCCGTACACGGTGCTCACCGGCTCGATGAGCCCTGCCTACCCGGCCGGCACCCTGGTGGTGGTGCGACCCGTCGACCTCGCCGACGTGCGGGTCGGGGACGTGGTGACCTACCAGCTGCGCAGCGGCGAGCCGGCCGTCGCTACCCACCGCGTCGTCGGGGTCGGATGGACCGCCGACGGCGAGAAGGTCCTGACCACCCGCGGCGACGCCAACGCCGCGGTCGACGCCGCACCGGTGCGCGAGGTGCAGCTGCGGGGCGAGGTCTGGTACTCCGTGCCCTGGGTGGGCCGGCTCAACGTCCTGCTTTCGCCTGAACAGCACCAGTTGCTGGTGCAGCTCGCCGCAGGGGCGCTCTTCCTGTACGCCGCGGTGCTGCTGCTGCGCGGGTGGCGGTCGGACCGAGGGCACATGCCGGCACGGCACGCGGCCGAGCACGGGATGCCGCTCGTGTCGTCGCGCCGGGCTCGGGGCGTGCTGGTCACGCCGCCTGGCCGTCACGCCGGGTCGCAGCACGACGAGAGTGACACGGCCCCGGCAGCGGCCGCGGCGTCGGAAGAGGTGTCGGCATGAGCGGCCGGCACGCGGCGCCGCGACGTGTTGAGCCGCGGCGGCCCGCCCGCCGACGCGCTGCGTCCCGTACCGCACCTCGGCCGACGCGACCGTGGACGCCGGTCGTCGTCGCCCTCGTCGGGGCGCTGGGGCTGGTGGGTGGCCTCGGGACGCAGGCGTACTGGAACGACGTCGAGACCGTGTCGGGGGCCACCGTCACGTCGGGGTCGCTGGACCTGCTGGTGGAGGGGCAGCAGAGCTACACCTGGACGGCGCTCGACCTGGCCAACATCGCGCCGGGGGAGAGCACGGCCAAGGTGCTCACCCTCAACAACGCCGGCACGACTCCCTTCACGGTCTCCATCACCGCTTCCGCGACGGCCTCCGATGTGGCCCTCCGCGATGCCATGCGGGTCACGGTGGTGCCGGCAGGGACCGTCAACCAGACCAGCGCGGTCTACCCGCGCGCGCAGAGCTGCACGGGCACGGCATCGTTTGGCCCGGCAGCCCTGACCAGTTCTGCGACCACCGTGCTGAGCCAGAGCGTGACCGTCGACCCGTGGGGGTCGCTGACGATCTGCGTGCGACTCCAGCTCGACCTCTCAGCTGCCAACGAGACGCAGTCCGACACCTACACCCCGACGTTCACTCTCACCGCCACGCAGGTGACGCCATGAGGCGCGCGGTGACGGTGGGAGTCATCGCGACGGTGATGCTGGCAGGCACCTCACCGGCGGCAGGAACCTGGAGTGACAGCGCGACGGTGACCGGCAAGAGCGTGACCGCCGGCATGCTGGAAGCGCCTGTGCTGGGCTGCGAGCCGAGCGGCCTGGGGTCGAAGGTGAGCTGGACGCCGTCGACGGTCCCCACCGCGCTCACCTACACCGCGCAGCTGCTGTCCCCCAGCTCGCCGCTGAGCATCACCTCGAGCTCGGTGACCGTCACGCCGACGCTGCTCGACGGCCTGCTCGGGGGCCTGCTCGGGTCGACGGTCACGGTGCGGGTGACTGCCAGCCTGCCCGGCACGTCGTGGACGGTGTCCAGCGACCGGGTCCTCCACTACCGCCTGATCCTGGTGGTCCCGACCGTCTCCTGCACCTGAACAGCCCTCGAGGGGCTCAGCCCAGGTCGACCGGCCCGACCTCCCAGCCCTGGGGCGCCATCGGGTGCAGCATCGCGTCGGTGCCGCCGTCGACGAACAGGCACGCCCCGACGATGTTGGTGGCGCCCTCCGAGAGCAGGAAGCAGACGGGCGCCGCGACCTCCTCGGGTCGGCCGGTGCGCCCGATCGCGGTCGGGTAGGCGTCGATCGCGCTGCCCAGCAGCGGGTCCGCGCGCATCTGCTCGACCATCGCGGTCTCGGTCGCGCCGGGGGCGACCGAGTTCAGGCGGATGCCGGCGCCGGCCCACTCCGGCTTCACGCCTTCGCGCCGCGCCCACCACGCCAGCCCGGCCTTCGAGGACGGGTAGACCATGACGGAGTCGACCTTCGCCGCCTCCGCCCGCGCGGCCCCCTCGTCGTCGCGCAGGCACGCCTCGACCGTCGGCACGTTCCACCCGGGCATCCCGGTGATGGAGTTGCTGGCCAGGAAGACCACGCCCGCGTCGCCGTCGCGCTCGGCCGCCGCGGTGAGCTGCGGGTGCAGGCCCCGGGCCAGCGCCACGGCGCCGAAGAAGTTCACGGAGACGACCAGGTCACCGGGTACGCCGGTCCGCCCGGCCAGCCCCGCGGCCGGCACGAGCCCGTGGACCACGTCGGTCAGCCCCTGCACACCGGTGACCGCGGCCGACCGGCCCTCCGGCGTACCCAGGTCGGCGGCGACGTCCACGCCCTCGCCAGGGTGCAGGTCGATCCCGATCACCCGGTGCCCCTGCCCGCGCAGCATCGCCGCCGTGGCGGCCCCGATCCCCGACGCGGCCCCGCTGACGACGTACGTGCGACTCATGCGCCGGACTGTAACGCGTTCTAGTTCTGGGGTCTGCGCCTTCCGACTCGCCGGCTGCCCCCACCCGCCGACCCGCGTCACGCCGCCCGAGCGCCCTCAGCCGCCGAGGTACCGCGCCGCCCGGTCAGCAGGCGCGCCCGGGCCGCGGGTGAGCAGCCCGGCCAGCTCGGCGGCGAGGACGGCGCCGACCCGGCGGCAGAACTCCTCGGGCTCGGCGGCGGCGTCCGGCTTCTCGGCGACGACGCGGTCCACGACACCGAGGGCGTGCAGGTCCAGCGCGCGGACCCGCTGGGCGCGGGCCATCTCGGGGGCGTGGTCGATGTCGCGGTGCACGATCGCCGAGGCGCCCTCGGGCGGGAGCGGGGAGAGCCACGCGTGCTGCGCGGCGACGACCCGGTCGGCCGGGAGCAGGGCGAGCGCGCCTCCGCCGTTGCCCTCGCCGAGCATCAGCGACAGCGTCGGGGCGTCCAGGGTGACCAGGTCGCCGAGGCAGCGGGCGATCTCACCGGCGAGCCCGCCGTTCTCGGCGTTGACCGACAGGGCGGCGCCGGCGGTGTCGATGACGGTGAGCAGCGGCAGATCCAGCTCGGAGGCCAGCCGCATCCCGCGGCGCGCCTCGCGCAGCGCCTCCGGCCCGAGCGGGTGCGCGGCGGTCTGGCCGCGGCGGTCCTGCCCGAGGAACACGCACGGCACGTCGCCGAAGCGCACCAGCGCGATCAGCAGGCCGGGGTCGGACTCGCCCTGCCCCGTCCCGTTGAGGGGTACGACGTCAGCGGCCGCGTACTTCAGCAGGCGACGGACCCCGGGGCGCTCGGGGTCCCGGGAACGCGTGACCGCCTCCCAGGTGTCGACGTCCGGCACGGGGTCGTCGGCCGGGTCCTCGACGGCCGACAGGGCGGCGCGGTCGGGCAGCATGCAGGTCAGCGCGCGGTCGAGGATGTCGGGGATGTCCTCGGGCGCGACGACGGCGTCGATGATGCCGCGGGCGTAGAGGTTCTCCGAGGTCTGGACGTCCTCGGGGAACGCCTCGCCGTACAACGCCTGGTAGACCCGCGGACCGAGGAAGCCCACCAGCGCCCCGGGCTCGGCGACCGTCACGTGGCCGAGCGAGCCCCACGAGGCCATCACGCCGCCGGTCGTGGGGTGGCGCAGGTAGACGAGGTAGGGCAGCCCCGCGCGCCGGTGCGCCATCACGGCCTCGGCGATCCGCACCATCTGCACGAACGCCGGCGTGCCCTCCTGCATCCGGGTGCCGCCGGAGATCGGCGCGGCGAGCAGCGGCAGCCCCTCCTCGGTGGCCCGCGTGATCGCGGCGACCAGCCGGTCGGCGGTGGCCCGGCCGATCGATCCGGCCAGGAACCCGAACTCGCCCACCAGCACCGCCACGCGGCGCCCGCGCATCAGTCCCTCGCCGGTCAGCACCGACTCGTCGGTGCCGGCCTTCTCGCGCGCGGCGGCCAGCTCGGCGGCGTAGGAGTCGCTGATGTCGCCGTAGACCGGCGGGGTGTCCCAGCTGCTCCACGACTCGGCGTCGAGGACGAGGTCGATCAGGTCGTGGGCCGTGAGACGGGTCGGCATGGGTGGAGGTTAGGCCAGTGAGTCCAGCACCTGGCGCTCCTGCTCACGGGTCAGTCCGGTCACGACGGCGTCGGGCGTCGCGCGCAGCCACTCGAGCGTGTCGCGCGCGGTCTCCGCGATCGGGCGGGCGGTCAGGCCCGCGTCGCGTGACGGGCTCCAGTCGTGCGCCAGCATCCCGTCGTACGCCGGACGCGGCAGCCACAGCGGCAACGACCGCGGCCCCATCCAGGGCGCGACGTCGTGCACCTCGAGGACCGTGTCGGACGCCCAGGTCCAGCGCGGCTCGACCCCCAGCCCCGCGGCCACCTCGGCCAGCAGGTCGCCGAGCGCCGTCGCCGGACCGACACCGTCGAGGTCGCCGGTCAGCCCGGCCTCCGCGGCGGTGACGATCCACGCGGCGAGGTCGCGCACGTCGATCACCTGCACCGTGTCACTCGGGTCCCCCCCGACCAGCACGGGCTCACCGGGCTCGACGTCGGCCAGTCGCGCCGGCCAGTACGTGAAGCGCCCCGTCGGGTCGCCCGGCCCCACGATCAGCCCCGGCCGCACCACGAACGCGCGCTCCGCGCCCTCGCGCACCAGCTGCTCGCAGGCGACCTTCATGGGGCCGTAGGCCTCCGGGTGGGCGCGCAGGTCGACGTCCTCGGGCTGCGCGTCGACCAGGGGGAGCGAGGCGGGCGTGCCGCCGGGGGTGGTCTCGTCGGCGTACACGTTGATCGTCGACACGAACGTCCAGTGCGCCCGCGGCCACGCCGTCACCGCTCGCCCCACCCACGACGGGGTGCGGGCGACGTCGACGACCGCGTCGAACTCCTCGGCCGCCAGGTCGGCCGGGATTCCCTCGGTGCGGTCCAGCACGACGTGGCGTACGCCGTCCGGCACCGAGCCCGACGCCCCGCGGGCCGCCACGCTCACCTCGTGCCCGCGCGCAGCCGCCTCGACCGCCACCGCCCGCGACAGGAAGACCGTCCCGCCCAGCACCAGGAACCTCATGCGCACGACCTCATGGGCCGAGTGTGCCCTGCCGCACCGACAGGGTCTCGTGGCTCGTCGCTGGCGCTCCTCGCACCTCGACCAGCGGAGGGCTCGTCGCTGGCGCTCCTCGCACCTGACCAGCGAGGCGGTGGTCGAGGTGCGAGCGGAGCGAGCCTCGAGACCCCCCGCACCTGACCAGCGGTGGGCTCACCGCTGCGGCGAGGTCTCCCCGAGCAGCCACGCGTCGAAGACGGGCGCCAGGTCACGGCCGGACTCCCGCGACCACCAGCCGACGATGCCGTCGTAGTCCGAGGAGCCGTAGGGCATCGACTGCGGCCACTCCCGCACCAGCCGCCAGAACTCCCGGTCACCGAGCAGCCCGCGGATCTCGTGCCACATCAGCGCGCCGGAGTAGTAGGCGTTGCCCTCGCCGAAGGTGGCCGGGTCGTAGTCGGCGGCCGGGCCGGCCTCGGCGCGCATCTGCGGCTCGTCCTGTGCCCAGTAGTCCATCAGCTGCTGCAGCGTGTACGCCTCCTCCGAGGCCATCCAGGCGCCCTGGAGGTACATCGCCATGCCCTCGTTCATCCACAGGTCGCGCCACGTGGTCGGGCCGATCAGGTCGCCCCACCAGTGGTGCGCGATCTCGTGGACCAGCACGGGGGTGGAGGTGGTGTACTCCGTCATCCCCAGCGTGATCATCGTCTGGGTCTCCATGCCCGACTCCGAGTCGACGAAGAGGAAGCCGAGCGCGTCGAACGGGTAGGGGCCCAGCTTCTCCTCCAGCCAGGTCAGCCCGCGGTCGGCCTCGGCGAGCCCGGCGTCGGCGTCGACGCGGTCCTCCTCGCCGACCGGCACCCAGTACGACAGCGGCACCCCCGAGGAGGACACGGCCTCGCTGAGGGCGTACTCGCCGGTCGCGACGGTGACGAGGTACGACGACGCCGGCTGCTCCATCGACCAGCGCGTGGTCGTCACCCCGTCGGACTCGGTGCGCGAGATCATCTGGCCGTTGGCCACGCCGACCCGGGGGGACGGCACGGAGATCGTGATGTCGTAGGTGGCCTTGTCGGCGGGCTGGTCGTCCACGGCGTACCAGCTGTAGGCACCGGTCGGCTCCTGCATCGTCCAGGTGTCGCCGTCGTCGGTGACGGTCCAGCCGTTGGTGCTGAAGTCGCCGCGGGTCGTGGGCGCGGCGACCGGCTCGGGGGAGCCGGCATAGTCGATCTCCAGCACGTGCCGGTCGTCCGTGCTGACCTCGGCGTCGACGCGCAGGTCCTGGCCGCGGCGGTCGAAGGGTCGCTGCTCGCCGTCGAGGCGCACGCCGGAGACCTCCAGTGCGGGGCTCAGGTCGAGCACCAGCCGCTCGCTGTCGCGGGCGACCCGCAGCAGCAGCGTCTCGCGGCCGGTCAGCAGCCGCTCCTCGGGGTCCCAGGCCAGGTCGAGGTCGTAGTGCAGGGCGTCGACCACGGGGTGGCCGACGCCGGGGTAGATCGGGTCGCGCCGCGGTCGGCTGACCGAGGCGTCCAGGGCGGGGTCGTCGAGCGCGGGCAGCTCGCCCAGCGCCACCGGTGCCAGCCCGACCTCCCCCGGCTGCGCCAGCACCTCGACCTCGGCGTCGGGGCCACCGGCGGTGCAGGCGGACAGCCCGAGCGACACCGCGAGGACCAGACCGAGGGGTCTCGAGGCTCGCTCCCCTCGCACCTCGACCACCGAGGGGGCTCGGTGCGCTCGCACCTCGACCGCCTTTCCGCCGGTCGAGGTGCGACGAGCGCCAGCGAGGAGCCTCGAGACCCGCCTCATGCGTCGGCCGCCAGCAGCGGCCGGGTCAGCTTCCGCCCGTGGTGGATCTGCGCCTTGACGGTGCCGAGCGGGAGCTCGAGCAGCTGCGCGATCTCGTCGTACGCCAACCCGTGCACGTCGCGCAGCAGCAGCGGCTGCACGAGCTGGGGGTGGTCGCGCTCGATGACCTCCATCGCCTCGAGCAGGTCGAGCCGGGTGCCGGCGATGACCGAGGTGGTGCGCGGGTCGGGGCGCTCCAGCGGGCCGGCGGCGGTGAGCTCGGTGGGGTCGGCGGGGACGGCCTGGTTCTTCAGGCGGCGGTACGTCGACCGGGCGCTGTTGACGCAGACCGCGTGCAGCCACGTGGTGAACCGGCCGCGGCCATGCCACGAGCCGATCTTGCGGCTGACGTTGAGCAGCGCCTCCTGACAGGCGTCCTCGGCGTCGGGCAGATGCGGCAGCACGCTGCGACAGGCACTCAGCGCGCGGGGTCGGACGGCGCCCAGCAGCACCTCGAGCGCGTCGGCGTCACCGGCCTGGGCGCGCCGCGCCAGGTCGTCGATCTCGTCCGGGTCCCGGGCCCCTGCACTGGTCACGCTTTACCTCCATGCCCCATCATGCCCGGGTGTCGGACACACCTGCTCGCCTGGGACGCTACGTCGTGCGTCGACGGTTGGGATCCGGCGCGTTCGCGACCGTGTGGCTGGCCTACGACGAGCAGCTGGACTCGCCCGTCGCGGTCAAGGTGCTCGCCGAGAACTGGGCCGACGACGGCCAGGTCCACCGCCGCTTCCTCGAGGAGGGCCGCTACCTCCGTCGCGTCGAGTCGCCCCACGTCGTCCCCGTCTACGACGCCGGCGAGCTGCCCGACGGCCGCCCCTACCTGGTGATGGCGTACGCCGACCAGGGGACGCTCGCGGCGCGCTACGACCCCTCGCAACCGGGCGGCGGCACGCCCCCGACGCCGGGCCAGGCGCTGGCGGTGCTGCGCCAGGTCGGCTCGGGGCTGCAGGCGCTGCACGACCGGGGCGTGCTGCACCGCGACGTGAAGCCGGCCAACGTGCTGTTCCGCACCGTCGAGGGCCCGGCCGGTGGCGGGGCGCAGGTGCGGGCGATGCTCGGCGACCTCGGCCTGGGCAAGGCGCTCGACGTCTCCTCGCGGCTGACGATGATCGCCGGCACCCCGTCCTACGTCGCGCCCGAGCAGGCGCAGGCGGAGTCGCCCGACGCCCGCGCCGACCAGTACTCCCTCGGCGCGCTGGCCTACCTGCTGCTCTCGGGCCGTCCCGCGTTCCGCTTCACCAGCCTCCAGCAGGCCGCCGACCCCGCGCCGCCCGACCCGCTGCCGGGTCAGCCCGCGGAGGTCGACGCGGTGGTGCGGCGCGCGTTGGCGCGCGACCCCGACGACCGGTGGCCCGACGTGACGACCTTCGTGGAGGCGGTGGAGGCTGCCGTCGAGCAGACGGCCGGCCCCCTCGACGAGGGCCCCACGCTGCCGTGGCTGCCATTGGATCCCGACGCCACGCGCGCCGGCGCCGGCCCCACGTCCGGTGGTCGAGGTGTGACGAGCGCCAGCGAGGAGCCTCGAGACCCGGCGGGATCTCGTGGCTCGCTGCGCTCGCACCTCGATCAGCGGAGGACCTGGCCGTACGCCGCCGCCTCGCTGGTCCTCGGCGCGGTCGCGGCGACCGGGGCGTTCCTGGTCGCCCGCGACCTCGCGACCGAGCGGCTGCCGGACCTCGCGGTCGTCGCCGACGCCTCGGGCACCCTGGAGGCGGAGGTCCCGGGCGAGTGGACCGCGGTCTCGGGCGGCGACGGGTGGACGGCCCCGCAGGACGAGGCCGGGTACCCCGCGCTGTCGGTCGGGACCGTGCGCGACTGGACCGCGGAGACCTCGACCGGCCACGGCGTGTTCCTCGCGCTCATGCCGGGCTCGGACCTGCCCGACCGGATGCCGGGTCACCCCGAGTGCGACACCCGCCAAGCGCCGTACTCCGAGAGCGGGAGCCAGCCCTCGCGCACTGTCGTCCACTCCGGCTGCCCCGGCGGCGTGACGGTCGAGCGCGTCGTCCAGGTCGCCGCCGACCGGCTGCTGTGGGTGCAGGTGCGCAGCCTCGACACCGCCACCGCCAACCGGGTCCTGGACTCCGTCACCACCCGCGGCATCTGACGCCGAGCCGGCCCGTCCTTCCGGAAGGTTGCGCCGGTTCGGCCCGCCAGTACGTCGAGCTGGCCCGTCCTTCCGGAAGGTTGCGCCGGTTCGGCGGGCCTTGGACTGCGCGGGAGGTCAGAGGTCGGAGTGCACATGACGGCCGGCGACCCACGTGCCGGAGACGGTGACCTGGCGCAGGTGCGCGGCGGCGTCGGCGGGGGAGTCGGCCGCCTGGAGCGGGGCGTGGTCGAGCAGCGCCAGGTCGGCGAGCGAGCCGACGCCCACGGTGCCGGCGCCGTCGACCGAGGCGCGCAGCACCTCCAGCGGCGTCAGCGCGTGCTCGCCGTGCCAGGCCTCGCGCTCGTCGCCGCTGCGGTGGACGGCCGCGGCCATCGCCAGCCACGGGTCGAGCGGGCTGACCGGCGCGTCCGAGCCGAGCACCAACTCCACGCCGTCGTCGAGCATCCAGCGGAACGCGAAGCACCGTGCCGACCGCTCGCCCCAGATCCGCTCGGTCAGGTCGCGGTCGTCGAGCAGGTGCGCGGGCTGGACGCTGGCGCGGATGCCGAGCCGGGCCATCTCCTTGACGTCGCCGCGGTTGACCATCTGGGCGTGCTCGATCGAGCCGCGCGCGCCGGTGTCGGCGTACGACGCCAGCGCCTCGGCCACGGCCGCGTCACCGATCGCGTGGGTGGCGACCTCCAGCCCGCTGGTGTGGGCGATGCGCAGCAGCTCGCGCAGCTCGGCGCCCGAGAGGTTGGGCTGGCCGGAGGGGTACTCCAGCTTGTAGGCGTCGCCGTAGGGCTCGCAGCACCACGCGGTGCGGGTGTTGAGCGAGCCGTCGCTGATGATCTTCAGCGGCCCCATGGTGAGCCGGTCGTCGCCGGGGATGATCGGGTCGCCGGTGCGCAGGCCGCGCCCGAGGACGTCGTCGAGCCCCTCGGCGTACGTCGCCATCCGGATCCGCAGCAGGTCGCAGCCCTCGGCCCACTTCTCCTGCCACTCCGGCACGCCGCCGGAGAACTCGAAGTCGACCAGGCCCACCACTCCCATCGACGCGGCGTGGTCGAGGGTGCGGCGGTAGGCCTCGGAGCTGGTGCCGTCGTTGCCGACGAGCGAGGAGAGTCGGGAGTACGCCGCGAACCACTCGGCCTCGCGCACGACCGAGTCACGCACCGGCATCGCCAGGTGCAGCAGGGCGACCGTGTTGAGCCAGGCGTGGTGGCCGTCGCCGGAGATCAGCACGACGGGGGTCTCGCCGGAGACCGCGTCGAGCTCGGAGACGGTGACCTCACGCTCCCAGCCGGCGGAGCGGTGACCCCAGCCGATGACGGGGAGGTCGGGGTACTCCGCGACCCGCACCCGCACCTCCTGCAGCGCGTCCTCGGGGCTGCGTGCGGCGGCCAGGTCGAGGCGTCCCGACGTCAGCGTCCACTGGGCCAGGTGCACGTGCTGGTCCCACAGTCCGGGGATCAGCCAGCGGCCGTCCGCGCGGACCTCCTCCACGCCCTCGGGCCGGTGCAGCGTCGGCCCGACCTCGACCACCCGGCCGCCCTCGACGAGGACGTCCACGGGCTCGGTCGGGGCGGCCGAGTCCACCGGGACCAGGCGCGCGTCGCGCAGGATCAGGCTGTGCATGGCGCCGAGCGTAGGCAGAGACCGCACGGGGGCGTGAACCACGGTGGCACGCGGCTACGGTGCTGCCCGTGGACGGACGACGGCTCGGGCTCGCGGCGTTGACGGTGGTGGCCATGGCCGCGGCCGGCGCCGGGCTCGGGTACGCCGTCGCCGAGGACGCCCCCGAGCCGCTGCTGGTCGTCGCGGGGCCGGTGGCCGCCGACGACCCGGCGTACCCCCAGGACCGCGAGGTGGAGGTCCTCGAGGACAAGGAGTACCCCACGCTCGAGCCGGGCCTGCCGGCCAGCCGGCGGGTGGTCGGCACCAGCCCGTTCGCGGTCAGCCTGCCGGTCCCGCGCGGCTGGGTGAGCTCGGACTCGACGGCGGGGGAGACGCGCTTCTACCCGGCGCCCTACGACGACACGATCAAGAACACCTACTTCGTCCGGGTGCGGCTGGTGGCCAACCAGTACCTCTCGGTGGCCGCGCAGCTCGACACCCGCATCCGGGCGCTGTCGACAGCATCGGGCATCGAGGACTTCACGCTCGAGTCGCGCTCCTTCGACGCGTTGGTCGCCAACTACGTCTCCGAGGGCTACCGCCGGGTGGCGATGGAGCAGTACGTCGCCAAGCCCGGCCAGGACACCGCGTTCGCCTACGTCGCGGTGATCGGCCGCGAGCAGGACCGCGACGGTCTCGCGGACCTGCTGGACCGGCTGGTCAGCGGGCTGGAGTACGAGTAGGCCCCACCCGTGCGCGAGCGACCTCTCGGGCGTGCGTGAGTGACGGCTCGGCCGTGCGTGAGTGACCTTTCGGCGACGCGGGTCAGCCGCGCAGGATGCGCACGATCTCCTCGGCCACGGCCTGTTGCTCGGCGGCGAAGGGGTGGAAGGCCAGCGCCTGGCCCGGGACGGTGTCGCGGCCGGCGATCCACGGGTCGTCACTGCAGATGTCGTGGCCCTCGGTGAGGGCGTAGACGTCGACGTACTCCGCCTTCGCCTTGCGGGCGCCGCCGGCCACGGCGTCGGCGAGGCCCTCGTTGACGGTGCGGGCGAAGGGCAGGTCGCCCGCGGCCAGCGGCAGCGCGTCGCAGGACTCGTCACCCTGCGGGACGATCTGGGGGTAGCCCACGACCAGGATGCGCGCGTCGGGTGCTCGGTCGCGGATGCCCTCGACGGCTGAGGCGACCCGCTGCTCGATCTTGGCCAGCACCTCGGTCGACTCGCCCACGCCGACGTCGGTGCAGGGGCTGCCGTCGGGGTCGGTCTGGGCGAGCTGGGCGCAGCCGCCGACGAGGGCGGAGAACAGCCCGAAGTCGTTGCCGCCGATCGAGAGCGTGACCAGCGAGGTGTCCTCGGTGACGGCGTCGAGCTGGGCGGGCTGGGCGGCCCCGTCGAAGGTGCGCTGCACGCCGATCAGGGAGGTGGTGTCGGCGCCGGAGCAGCTGACGTCGACCAGCGCCGTGCCCTCGAACGCCTCGGCCACCAGTGAGGGGTAGTTGCCGCTGGAGCGCAGGCAGCCGTCGCTCGGGTCGGTCTCGGGCACCAGCGGCGCCGCGGTGTAGGAGTCGCCGAGGGCGACGTAGCGGGGGTACTCGCCGGCGCCGACCGACGGCTCCGCGGAGGGGGACGTCGGTGCCTCGGACGTGCTCTCGGCGGCCGGCTCGGCGCGCCCGTCGTCGGCGCAGCCGGCCAGGACGGGCGCGGTCAGCGCGAGCAGCAGCGCCGGCGCGAGGGAGCGGGCCCGGATCGGGGCTGGGAGCAGGGGGCTGCGCATGTGGCGACTATGCCAGCGCCACGGTGAGGGCCAGCACGGTCTCGGGGTCCTCCAGCCCGTCGCCGTACAGCTCGCGCAGCTGGCCCATGCGGTAGCGCACGGTCTGCGGGTGCACGAAGAGCGCGGCGGCGACCTCCTCGCGCCGGCCGTGGTGGAGCAGCCAGGCGCGCAGCGTCTCGGTGAGCTTCTCGGCCTGGGCCGGCCTCAGGTCGGCGAGCGGGGCCAGCACCTGGGCACGCAGGTCGGCGCGCGCCTCGGCGTCCGCGCCGAGCACGAGCGCCGGCAGGTGGGCCTCGGTGTCCGGGCCGAGCCCGGCGGCGTGCGCACGCAGCACCCGGTCGTACGACGCCCGCACCTCCAGCCACGGTCGCGCCGGTCCCACGACCGCCTCGCGGCCCTCCACGGCGCGCAGCAGCGCACCGCGACCCCGACCGTGCGCATCGGGCACGAGCAGCAGCCCGGCCTCCTCGACCCCCGGCGCCTCGGGCAGGGCCAGGGTCGCTCCGCTGACGGCGGTGAGCACCGGGCGCAGCTGCGCCTGTGGGACCAGGACGGCGGTGAGGGTGGTCGGCGGTGCCCACTCGGCGACCTGCGCGGCGTCACGCGCCGCCTCCTCGGAGACGCCGTCGAGCAGCTGGCCGGCCAGCCGCTCGAGCAGCCGCTGCCGCACGCGGCCTGTCGTGGCCAGCTCGTCGGTGTGCCCGGCCGCCGAGGAGGCCGAGAGCTCGTCGATGAAGGCGAAGACCAGCTCGGCGAAGCGGGCCAGCGTCTCGGCGTCCATGCCGCTCTCGACCGCCCCGCGGGAGAGCTCGCGCCAGGAGACCCGGGCGCCGATCCGGTAGGCCGAGAGCAGCGCGTCGGTACTGCGCCCGCTGCGGGCCTCGCCACGGCCGAGCTGGTAGGCGCCCTCGACGGCCGGCGCCGTGGGTGTGCGTGGGTCGGCGCCGCGACGACCGCCGGCCAGGGACAGGAACCCGCCGAGGGCCAGTTGCACCGCGTTGCGGATGGTGTCGCCCATCGAGCCGGCCATGGCGGTCTCGTAGGCCGGCACCTCCTCGATGATCGCCGCGACCACCTGCTCGGCGACCGAGGGCAGGTCCTCGCGCAGCCGTGCGGCGGTGCGCGCAGGGAGCACCAGCCCGTGGTCCGCGGTGCGACGGCCGGGCATGCGGGGCAGTGAGCGCGGCATTTTGTCCCTTCCGAACAAGAACCACTCATCGGTTCACGTCGTCGGCACAGGACTTTATCGCCATGAGCCAGCACCATGGAGGACATGACGACGCTCCCCCTGCCCGCCCCGCGCCAGCGCGGTGCCGGCCGGCTGCTGCGCCAGCGCGCCCGCTCGCTCGCCCAGGCCGCGGTCACGCCGCTGGACCTCGACGACCTGCTCGACCACTTCCACCCGCTGCGCCGTGGCGCGGAGCTCTCCGGCCGCGTGGTCGAGGTCCGCCCCGAGACCGCTGCCTCCGCGACGCTGGTCGTCAAGCCCGGTCGCGACTGGGCCGGTCACGTGCCCGGCCAGTACGTCCGCGTCGGTGTCGACGTCGACGGCGTCCGCCTCTGGCGCACCTACTCCCTGACCCACGGCCCGCGCCCTGACGGCTGCATCTCCATCACCGTCAAGGCGATCGACGGTGGCGTGGTCTCCGGCCACCTCGTGCGCTGCACCCGCCCCGGCACGATGCTGCGCCTGGCCCAGGCCGCCGGCGACTTCGTGCTCCCTGACCCGCTCCCGGGCAAGCTGCTGCTGGTCACCGCCGGCTCCGGCATCACCCCGGTCATCGGGATGCTGCGCAACCTGTTCTCCCGCGCCGAGGTGCCGGCCACCGACATCGTGCTGATCCACTCGGCGCTCTCGCAGGCCGAGGTCATCTTCGCCGACGAGATCCGCTCGTACGCCGACCGCGGGCTGCTCCGGCTGGTCGAGCTGCACACCGACACCCACGGCCTGCTCGACGTCGACTCGCTCGACGAGCTGGTCCCCGACCTCGCCGAGCGCCCGACGTACGCCTGCGGGCCGGCCGGGCTGCTCGACGCCCTCGAGGCGCACCACGAGGCCCACGGTCTGGTGCTGCACACCGAGCGGTTCCGACCGGTCGTGCTGGCCGCCCCCGGCGAGGGCGGCACCGTCACCTTCGCCTCCGGCACGACCGTCGAGGCCGACGGCGCCACCCCGATCCTCGACGCCGCCGAGGACGCCGGCGTCCTCATGCCCAGCGGCTGCCGGATGGGCATCTGCATGGGCTGCGTGCTGCCGATGAAGGAGGGAGCCGTCCGCGACCTGCGCAACGGCGCCCTCACCGTCGCCGTCCCGGGCGAGACCGACCCGGCCGGCGTCCCGATCCAGACCTGCGTGAGCGCCCCCGCCGGCGCCTGCTCCGTCGACCACTCCTGACCCGACCCGCCGCTGGTCGAGGAGCGAGGGCGGCCACGCCCGAGCCTCGAGACCCGGTGACCCGAAAGGTGACCTGATGACCACCATCACCCGCAAGCCCGAGAACCCCACCGCCCACCTCACCGAGGCCGACATCGAGCAGATCGGCATCGAGCTCGACGCCATCCGCCAGGACGTCATCGACTCCCGCGGCGAGAAGGACGCGGCGTACATCCGTCGCATCGTCGACGTGCAGCGCAAGCTCGAGCTCGGCTCGCGCGCCGTGCTGCTCGGCTCCGCGCTGCCGCCGCTGTGGGTGCTCGGCACCGTCGGCCTGTCGGTCGCGAAGATCCTCGAGAACATGGAGATCGGGCACAACGTCATGCACGGCCAGTGGGACTGGATGCGTGACCCGAAGATCCACTCCACCACCTGGGAGTGGGACAACGCCTCGACCGCGGAGGGCTGGAAGCACAGCCACAACCAGGTCCACCACACGTACACGAACATCGTCGGCAAGGACAACGACCTCGGCTACGGCATCATGCGCGTCGACGAGGACCAGCGCTGGGTGCCCTTCTACCTCGCCCAGCCGATGTGGAACTTCATCAACGCCTGCTTCTTCGAGTACGGCATCGCCGCCTACGACCTCGAGCTCGGCAAGAACCTCCGGGTGCCGAAGGAGAAGCGCAGCGAGGAGTTCAAGGCGAACCTGTCGAAGACGCTGAAGAAGATCCGCAAGCAGGCCACCAAGGACTACGTCGTGCACCCGCTCGTCGCGCTGCCCCTCGGCGGCGCGGTGGGCGCGCTGACGGCGAACTTCGTGGCCAACGTCGTGCGCAACGTCTGGTCGCACTCGGTGATCATGTGCGGCCACTTCCCCGAGGGCGTGGAGACCTTCGAGAAGAAGTCGATCCCCGACGACGAGACCCGCGGCCAGTGGTACGTCCGCCAGATGCTCGGCTCGGCCAACATCTCCGGCGGCAAGGTCACGCACCTGATGACCGGCAACCTCTCCCACCAGATCGAGCACCACCTCTTCCCCGACCTGCCGTCCAACCGGTACGCCGAGGTCGCCCCCAAGGTGCAGGCGCTCTTCGAGAAGTACGACCTGAACTATCACCAGGCGCCGCTGCCGCAGCAGGTCTACTCCGCGTGGCACAAGGTCGTGCGGCTCTCGCTGCCCAACGACTGGCTGGCCACCACCACCCCGAAGAACCTGCCCAGCCAGCTCAAGACGCTGTGGGCGATGTCGACCAAGGGCCCCAAGGTCCGTCGTGCGGCCCAGGCCCGGCTCACGCAGCTGGCCCGTCGCCAGGCGGCCGAGCGTGCCGAGGTGTCGGCCGCGGCCTGAGTCCACGAGCCGACGCTGGTCCCCCGTGGATCCCGATCAGGCCGGGACCAGCTCCCGCTCCCCGCGCTTCTCGCTCACCAGGCGGTGCTGCGAGAGCGCGAGCAGCACTGTCGCGACGACGGTCGTGGTGACGGTGACCGCGAACGCACCCGTGTGGCTGCCGGTGGCATCGGCGACGCGGCCGGCGACGGAGGCACCCAGCGCGTAGCCGACGCCGGTCGCGCTCGCAAGGACGGTCATGGCCGCCCCCACCCGCGCCGGCGGCACGACCCGCTCGCCGAGGGTGAAGACCGCGATCATGTACGGCGCGACCGCGCAGCCCAGCGCGAGCACCGCCAGCGTGACTGTGAGCAGCGAGCCCACGAGCAGCAGCGGGGTCGAGAGAACGACGAGCGCGACGGCGGCACCGAGTGCGCGCCGCTCGTACCCGATCCGGGCGGGGAGGTACGCCGTCGCCAGCCCGGCCACGGCGCTCCCGACGCCCAGCGTGGCGTGGACGAACCCGGCCGCGCCCGGGTTGCCGGCCGCGGTGGCCAGCACCGTCGCCCCGGTCTGGGTGGCGCCGAACAGCACCCCGATGCACAGCTGGGCCAGAGCGAGGACGACCAGCGCGGCGCTCAGCAGCCGCCCGGCACCACCGAGGTGCGCGTGCGTGAGGGCGTAGGCGTGGGTGCGGACCGCCGACTGGTCGAGCGCGAAGGCGGTGCCGAAGACCGCGAGCAGGGCCGCCCCCGCGAGCAGCGCGCCGCTGGGGTCGATGGCCACGGCCAGCAGGCCGACGAGGGCCGGGCCCAGGGCGAAGGAGGCCTCGTCGGCCGCGCCCTCGTAGGCGAACGCGGCGTCGACCAGGCGAGGCTGGTCGGCGCGGCCGTGCGTCAGCGGCCGCCACCGCACCCGCGCCAGCGGACCGACCTGCGGCATCGCGAGGCCGGCGAGCGCGGCGATGACGACGGTCGTGGTGGTCGAGCCGCCGACCTGCGCGACCAGCGCGACCAGGCCGGCCGCGCCGAGCAGCGACTGGACGAGCACGACGGGGCGCTGCCCCACGCGGTCGGCGAGGCCGCCCGCGACGGGTGCGCCGAGCGCGTTGGCGACGGCGAGGGCGCCGGCGGCGAGGCCGCCGAGGCCGTAGCTGCCGGTGGCGGTGGAGACGAGCAGCAGGGTGCCGAGCTGGCTCATGGCCAGTGGCAGCCGGCCGAGGAAGGCGACGAGGACGTAGCCGGGGCCGGCGAGGTCGAAGAGTCGCTTGTAGGAGGCGAGGGGGCTCACAAGGGTCCTTGGGTGCGGTCGAGTCCGCGCCGTACCCACCACCAAGTGCGCGTGTGACCCTGTGCTTCTTCGATTGTGTCGATCATGTTACGCGGCAGTCCGTGGGGTCAGCACATCCGCGCGGGTGGCTCACGACCCTCGCGCCCGGCGACCGGAGGGTCTGTCGTGAACCCCATTCACGTCACGCCCTCCGGTCCCCTCAGCCCAGCGCCGCCGAGACCACCGCGCGTGCCTCCTCCTGCACCTGCGCGAGGTGGTCGGGGCCGCGGAAGGACTCGGCGTAGATCTTGTAGACGTCCTCGGTGCCCGACGGCCGGGCGGCGAACCACGCCGACTCCGTGGTCACCTTCAGCCCGCCGATCGCTGCGCCGTTGCCGGGCGCCTCGGTCAGCCGGCCGGTGATCTCCTCTCCGGCCAGCGTCGTCGCGGTGACGGCCGAGGGGGAGAGCGCCGACAACGCGGCCTTCTGCTCGCGGGTGGCGGGCGCGTCGACCCGGGCGTACGCCGGCTCCCCGTGCGCGGCGACCAGGTCGGCGTAGTGCTCCGAGGGCGAGCGGCCGGTCCGGGCGATGATCTCCGAGGCCAGCAGGCACAGCAGCAGGCCGTCCTTGTCGGTGGTCCACGCGGTGCCGTCCATCCGCAGGAACGACGCCCCCGCGGACTCCTCGCCGCCGAAGCCGAACGAGCCGTCGATCAGCCCCGGCACGAACCACTTGAAGCCCACCGGCACCTCGACCAGCGGCTTGTCCAGCCCCGCGGCGACCCGGTCGATCATCGCGCTCGAGACCAGCGTCTTGCCGATCCGTGCGCTGTCCGGCCAGTCCGGGCGGGCGCCGCCGAACAGGTGCTGGATGGCGACGGCCAGGAAGTGGTTGGGGTTCATCAGGCCGGCGTCGGGGGTGACGATGCCGTGCCGGTCGGCGTCGGCGTCGTTGCCGGTCGCGACGTCGTAGGACGACCCCCCGTCGATCATGGGCGCGATCAGCGAGGCCATCGCCGAGGGGGAGGAGCAGTCCATCCGGATCTTCCCGTCCCAGTCCAGCGTCATGAAGCGCCAGGTCGGGTCGACGAGCGGGTTGACGACGGTGAGGTCCAGCCCGTGCCGGTCGGCGATCTCGCCCCAGTAGTGCACCGCCGCTCCGCCCATCGGGTCCGCACCGATGCGCACCCCGGCCTCGCGGATCGCGGCCACGTCGACCACCGAGGGCAGGTCGTCGACGTACGCCCCGAGGAAGTCGTACGCCGAGGCAGCCGCCCGCGCCCGCGCGAACGGGACGCGCCGCACCCCGTCGAGGCCCGCGCGCAGCAGCTCGTTGGCGCGCGCGGCGATGACCTTGGTCGCGTCGGAGTCCGCGGGCCCGCCGTGCGGCGGGTTGTACTTGAAGCCGCCGTCGGACGGCGGGTTGTGCGAGGGGGTGACGACGATGCCGTCGGCGAGGCCGGCGCCGGCCGTCCGGCCGCCGTTGGCCCGCAGGATCGCGTGGGAGACCGCGGGGGTCGGCGTGTAGCCGTCCCGGGAGTCGACGAGCACGGTGACGTCGTTGGCGGCGAGCACCTCGAGCGCGGACACCCAGGCCGGCTCGGAGAGCGCGTGGGTGTCGCGGCCGAGGAAGAGCGGGCCGTCGATGCCCTGGGTGGCGCGGTACTCGCAGATCGCCTGGGTCGTGGCCAGGATGTGGGCCTCGTTGAACGACCGGCTCAGGGCCGACCCGCGGTGGCCGCTGGTGCCGAAGGCGACCTGCTGGTCGACCTCGGCCGGGTCGGGCTCGTCGGCGAAGTAGGCCGTCACCAGGTGGGCGACGTCGACGAGGTCCCCGGGCTCCGCGGGCTGTCCGGCACGTGGGTGGCTCATGGGTCGATCATGCCGTCTGCGCGAGGCCTGTGGGGGTGGGAGAATGCACCGCATGTCCTCACCGCTCGAGAGCCGAGACAACTCCCACGTGACCTGCACCGTGATCGACGGCGTCGCCCACGTGCGGCTGGCCCGCCCCGAGAAGCTCAACGCGCTGACGCTGCAGATCCTCGACGACCTGGCCGCCACCGCGCGCACGCTGCGCCGCGACCGGACCCTGCGGGCCGTCGTCCTCTCCGGTGAGGGCGACGCGTTCTGCGCCGGTCTCGACTTCGCCCACGTCCTGAAGCAGCCGGCCCGCGTGGTGACCTCGTTCGTCCCGCGGCCCTGGCGCGGCACCAACACTTTCCAGGAGGCCTGCTGGGCCTGGCGCCGGCTGCCCGTCCCGGTGATCGCCGCGGTCCACGGCCACTGCCTCGGCGGCGGCCTCCAGGTCGCGCTGGCCGCCGACTTCCGGGTCGCCACCCCCGACTCGCAGTGGTCGGTGCTCGAGGGCAAGTGGGGGATCATCCCCGACATGTCGGGCGTCCGCTCGCTCAAGGAGCTCGTCGGCATCGATGTCGCCAAGAAGCTCACGATGACCGCCGAGGTCGTCTCCGGCAAGGAGGCCCGCGACCTGGGCCTGGTCACCAGCCTCGACTCCGACCCCGTCGCCGCCGCGCTCGAGATGGCCGAGCACCTCAAGGGCCGCTCGCCCGACCAGCTCGCCGCCGCCAAGCGGCTCTTCGACGACACCTGGACCGCCGGGCCGCGCTACACCTTCTTCCGCGAGCGGGTCGAGCAGGCCTGGCTGCTGGCCGCCCGCAACACTGCGGTCGCCCGCAAGGCCGCCTTCGCCCGCGTGGTGCCCGAGTTCGGTCCGCGGGGGCGCTGACGCCCGTGCGCTGGACCCGAGCGGCCGCCTGGGCGGTGGTCGCGGCGCTGTGGCTCGCCATCGGGCCGCTCGTGCTGCTCGCGGCGGTCCTCACGCTGGCGCACCCCCGGACCCGTGGCCTGCTGCGGGTCGGCCGACCGGGCCGGCGTACGGCGCTGGTGGGGGTGGGCGTGCTCGCGCCGGTCCTCGGGGCGGTGTGGCTGGTCCCGGACGGCCGGCTGCCGGTGCCGCCGGGCGGTGGCGCCTGGGTGACCCCGGGCTACACCGGCCGGCCGTTCAGCCCGCAGCCCCTGCCTGCGACGGCCGACGTGCCCGACCGGCCGGGCCCGCTGGGGCTGTCGGTCGAGGTCGACTCCGGCTGGTACGGCGCCGAGCACTGCGGCCACCTCCTGCCCGACACCCACGAGCGGCTGCTCGCGCTGTGCACCAGCCGCTCCGGGGCCCGGCTGAAGGTGCTGGACCCGCGCACCCTCCGGCCCGTCGCCACCGCCTCGCTGCCCGAGCCGTGCGCCGACGTGCCTCCCGCGGCGGGGACCGACGAGGAGTTCGTGGTCGCCACCGGTGACCGTCGGCTGCTGCACGTCACCACCACCGACGGCGCCGACGAGCCAGCCGTGGTCACCCAGCGGGCGGTCGACCTGGCCCGGGTCCTGCCCGCGGGCGCCTGCGTGGTGTCGGTGGCCGTGGACCCGGTCGGAAGGACGTGGTTCGTCACCGGGGCCGGCGACGTCGGGGTCGTCGCCGAGGAGGGCGAGCCGGCCGTGCTCGCGCTCGAGGAACCGGTGAGCCAGCCGCTCGCGGTCGACCGGGACGGTGCCTACGTGACCACGGTCGAGGCGGTCCACCGGGTCGTCACCCGCGCGGGTGCACCCCTGGAGACCTGGCGGGCGGCGTACGAGACGGGGAGCGGGCGCAAGCCCGGCCAGCTCGATGCCGGCAGCGGCAGCGGCGTGACCCTGCTCGAGGGCGGGCTGCTGGCGCTGACCGACAACGCCAACCCGCGGATGCACGTCGTGGTGCTGCGCGCCGTCGACGGGTCGCAGGTGTGCCGGCAGGAGGTGTTCGGCGACGACGCGTCGGCGACCGAGGCGGCGCTGACCGCGGTCGGTGGCACGGGGGTGGTCGTGACCAACGGGCACGGCTGGACCGGCCCGTGGCGGGGCGTCCTCGGCCGGCGTCCGCCCGGGGGCATCACGCGGGTCGACGTCGTCGACGGCGCGTGCGCCACGGCGTGGACCTCCGAGGAGGTCGCCCCCACCTCTGGCACGACGGTGTCGCGCGCGACCGGGCTGCTCTACGCCTGGACCAAGCGCCGCAGCTGGCTCGGTGTGGACGCGTGGTACCTCACCGCCCTCGACGCCCGCACCGGCCGCACCGCCTTCGCCGCCCGCGGCGGCACGGGTCCGTGGGCCGGGAACGCCGGCTCGCCGGTCACCATCGGCCCCGCCGGCACCGCCTTCGTCGGCACCCGCGCCGGGCTGGTCCGCGTCGTCGACGGCACCCGCGGCCTGCGCGACTGAGCTGCGTGGCGGGACGCGTGGGTCAAGGCCCCGGACACCTCACCGGGTCTCGTCACGCCGGTCGCGACCTCGTCCCTCGGTCGCGGCTCGCTCGACCACCAACAGCGAGTCCGCTGACGCGTCCTCGCTAGGGGTAGCGGATGCCGGTCGTCTGCTCGGAGAGCTCCCAGAGCCGGGCGGCGGCGTCCTCGTCGCGGGCCAGGCTGGTCATCAGGGTGACCTGGGGGCGGCCGGCGAACTCGCCGAGACCGCCGGGCCCGCAGTAGGTGCCGCCGGGCAGCTCGGCGGTGGCCGCCATCAGGGACGGCTGGGCCCCGGCCGCCGCGGACTGCGAGACCGCGCGGATCGTGGCGTCGAGGATCGAAGCGACGCCGCCGGAGGAGCGGCCGTACTGACCGTTCGCGGCCAGGTGCGTCCCCGCGAAGCCGGGGTGTGCGGCCAGGGCCTTCACCGGTACCTCGGCGCGGCGGCAGCGGCGGTCGAGCTCGAGGGTGAAGAGCAGGTTGGCGAGCTTGGAACGCGCGTACGCCGCCCACGGCCGGTGCCGACCGCCCTCGGCGCGCGGGTCCTCCAGCGGGGCCCGGCGGGCCACCCGGTGGAAGTGCGAGGAGACGGTGACGACCCGGCCCGCGCCGCTCTCGACGAGCTGGGGCATCAGCAGCCCGGTGAGAAGGAACGGGCCGAAGTGGTTGGTGGCCATGGTGAGCTCGAGGCCGTCGAAGGTGCGCTGCTCGGCCACGCCCATGACGCCGGCGTTGTTGACCAGCACGTGGACCGGGCCGATCGCCTCGGCTCCCTCGCCCGCCGAGCGGACCGAGGCCAGGTCGGAGAGGTCCACGACCAGCGGCGAGACGTCGGCTCCCGGCACCTCGCCCGCGATGGCGACCGCGGTCTCGTCGAGCTTGCGCGGGGTGCGCCCGGCCAGCACCACCCGGGCCCCGCGCCGGGCGAGCTCCAGCGCCGTGTGGTGGCCGAGGCCACCCAGGGTGGGGCCGGTCACGACGACCGTGCGGCCGGACTGGTCGGGGATGTCGGCGGGCTGCCAGGTGTCCACGGCGTGCTCCTGGGAGGGGTGGGGGCGGGCCGGGTGCGGGTGACTAGGGGGTGGTCGCCATCGAGTCGACGACCCGCTGACCGAGGGCCTCGTCGCCCTCGATCCGCACGGCGCCGGGTGCGGGGCGACGGCCGCCGGCGAGGCAGACGAAGCTCTCGCGGTCCATCGCCAGGCGTACGTCGGGCTCGGCCGGGACCTCGGGCAGGGCCTTGCCGCGGCGGTCCTCGCCGACCTCGAAGGCGAACGGCTCGCTGCCGGCCATCTCCAGCACCAGCGTGGTGCCGGGCTCGGCACCGACCTTCTTGGCCAGCACGAAGCCGAGGGACTCGGCGAGGTACTCGGCGGTGTGCTTGGCGGGCACGGTGTCCATGCCGCCGGGGCGGCCGACCGCGCGGCGGACGTCCTGCTCGTGCATCCACACGTCCAGCGGCCGGTTGCGCAGCAGCACCCGCCAGCTCCAGGGGACGCCGCCGAAGATCCGCTCGGGCTGGGCGTCGGCGTCGGTGGGCGGGTCGGCGAGCAGGGCGGTGCGGCGCGCCGTCGCCGCCTCGCGGATCTCGTTGATGAGCGCGTCGGGGGCGGCGTCGCGGCGGTTGACGACGCCGATCTCGGTGTAGTGGCCCATCAGGGAGGTGATGTGGTCGGGCACGGGGTCGCCGAGGTCGGCGGTCTCCTCCTGACCGGTGGCCAGCACCTTCTCCAGGTGGGCGATGTGCGCGGCCACGGCCCGGACGTCCCACCCCGGGAGGTCGGTGGGCCGGTCCCAGTCCTCGGGCTCGAGGGTCTCCAGCAGCCCGGTGAAGTCGTCGATGGCCTGCCACCACACGTCGGCGTACCCCGCCAGCAGCTCCTGGTCGCTCATGGCCGGGACTCTAGCGAGGCCGGCCGAGAGGTCGCTCACGCACGGCCGAGAGGTCGCTCACGCACGGTCGAGAGGTCGCTCACGCACGGTCTGAGCCGAAGCGGACCGCCAGGACCGCCACGTCGTCGGCCAGGTCGCCGTCGTGGAGGTCGTGCAGCACCTCGTCCAGGAAACCCTCGGGCGGCAGCCCGGCGTGGGTGACGGCGCTGTCGCGCAGCCGCATCAGGCCCTGGTCGAGGTCCTCCCCACGGCGCTCGACGAGACCGTCGGTGTAGAGCATGAGCAACGAGCCACGGGGGATGTCGGCGCGGTTGTCGGTGCGGTGCGCGTCCGGCAGCACCCCGAGCATCAGGTCGCCGGCGTGGTCCTCGAGGTAGCGCACCTCACCGGAGGGGCAGACCAGCAGCGGCGGCGGGTGACCGGCGTTGGTCCACCGCAGCACCCGGGTGCCCGTCGCGTCGGGCTCCTCGATCCGTCCGTAGACGAGCGTGGCCATCCCCTCGACCCCCAGGTCGAGCATGGCCTCCTCCAGCCGCAGCACCTGGCGAGACGGCGGGTCGTCGACCGCCCACGCCAGGGCGCGCAGGGTGGTGCGCATCTGGCCCATCGTCGCGGCGGCGCCGATGTCGTGGCCCACGACGTCGCCGATCATCAGGCTGGTGGCGCCCGAGGGCATCACGACGGCGTCGTACCAGTCGCCGCCGACCTGCCCGCGGGCCGTCGCCGGCCGGTAGCGGGCGGCCATCTCGAGGTCGCCGGTGTCGGGCAGTCGCGGCAGCAGCGCGCTCTGCAGGATGACCAGGGCGTCGGACTGCTCCTGGAGGAGCAGGGCGCGGCTCAGGGCCTGGGAGGTGTACGACGCCAGGGCCGTCATGGTCGCCAGCTCGTCGCCGGTCAGCTCCTTGGCGTGGTCCCAGATGATGGCCATCGCGCCGAGGGTCTGGCCCGCGTAGACCAACGGGAGGAACGCCCGGGCCTCGCCGATCTGGGCGCGCAGGTCGAGGTGGCCGTAGATCTCGTTCTGCTCCTCCCGGTCGCGGAACCACACCGGGCGCTGGCTCAGCAGGGCCTCGCCGAGCGGGTTGGACTCGTCGGCCGTCAGCACGCGGTTGAGCTGGGCGGAGTGCCAGGTGTCGGTGACCTGGGGGATGTAGTTGAGCCGGCCCGCCTCGAAGGCGCGGATCGGCAGGTCGGCGGCCCGGCTGGGGGAGCCGTCGTCGGTGAGCCACAGGCCGGCGCGCAGGCAGCCGAGGTGCTCGACGGCGACGGACTCGACGGCCACCGCGACCTCCACCAGGCTGCGCGCGTTGGAGAGGCTCTGGGAGAGCGCCAGCAGCAGGGCCGAGCGACGGCTGAGCGCCTCGGCCTCCACGGCGGAGCGGTCGGCCAGGGTGCGCATGGTGCGCTGGGAGATCTCGGTCGAGCAGGCTGCCGCGAGGTCGCCGAGCACCTGCAGCGAGGCCTCGTCCCACTCGCGGGGCTCGGAGTCGATCGCGCACAACGAGCCGATGATGCGGCCGGTGTGGTCGCGCAGCGGGTGACCGGCGTACGCGACGACGCCGAGGTCGGGGATCGCGAGGTTGTCGCGCAGCCGCTCGTCGAGGCGGGCGTCGGCGGTGACGACCGGGGCCTGGTCGTGGACGACCCACTGGCAGAAGGAGTGGGTCAGCGGCGTCTGGCGTGCCTCCTGGAGCTCGGGCTCGAGGCCCACCGCGCCCACGAAGACCTGCCGGTCGCGCTCGACCAGGCTCACCAGCGCGACGGGGACGTCGAGGGCGCGTCGCACGATGCGGGCGTAGCGGTCGAAGGACTCGTCGACGCCGACGTCACCGGATCCGAGGTCCACCCTCAGCATGTCTGCGGCCCTCCGTCCGTCAGGCGCACGGTAACCCGCCGACGGTCACCCCAAGCACGCTTCGCTGATTGTCTGTCCACTGGGGTGAGCGGGGAGAATCCGCGGGTGAGCACCACCCCTTCGTCCGGCCTTCCCACCGGCTTCTCCTCTGGCCCCGGTGCACCCCGGCGTCAGCCCGTCCGCGCCCCCGAGCTCGTCGGTCGCGGCTGGCTCAACACCGACGGCCCGCTGAGCATGGCGGGCCTGCGCGGACGCTTCGTGCTGCTGGACTTCTGGACCTTCTGCTGCGTCAACTGCCTGCACGTGCTCGACGAGCTGCGGCCGGTGGAGGCGGAGCACGCCGAGGAGCTGGTCGTCGTCGGGGTGCACTCCCCGAAGTTCGTCCACGAGGCCGACCCGGTGGCCCTCGCCGCGGCCGTGGAGCGCTACGGCGTGCACCACCCCGTGCTCGACGACCCCGACCTGGTGACCTGGCAGGCCTACACCGCGCGCGCCTGGCCGACGCTGGTCCTGGTCGACCCCGAGGGCTACGTCGTCGCGCAGTACGCCGGCGAGGGGCACGCCCACGCGATCGCCGCCCTGCTCGCCGAGCTGGTGCCGGTCCACCGCGAGCGCGGCACCCTGCAGCCGGGCGATTCGCCGTACGTGCCGCCCGTCGTCGAGCCGACCGACCTGCGCTTCCCGGCCTCGGCGGTGCCGCTGCCCGGGTCGGTGGCCGGGTCCGGTGGGGTGCTGGTCGCCGACGCCGGGCACGACGAGGTCGTCGAGCTCTCGGCCGACGGTGACGTGGTGCGCCGCATCGGCGGGTTCAAGGAGCCCAACGGGCTGTGCCTGCTGCCGGCCGACGTCGCCGTCGCGGTGGGGTACGACGTCGTGGTGGCCGACACCGCGGGCCACCGGGTCTCGGGGCTCCGCCTCGAGGACGGCTCGGTCCGCACGCTGGCCGGCGACGGGACCCAGTGGATGCCCGGTGACGACACCTCCCGCCTGTCCTCGCCCTGGGACGTGGCCTGGTGGGGCGACCGGGTCTGGATCGCGATGGCCGGCACCCACCAGCTGTGGACCCTCGACCCGCTGACCGGGGCGGTCGAGGTGGCCGGCGGCACCACCAACGAGGGGCTCCTCGACGGCCCGCTCGAGCAGGCGTGGTTCGCCCAGACCTCCCGGCTCGCGCCCGCGGGGGACCGACTGTGGCTGGCCGACTCCGAGACCTCGGCGCTGCGCTACGTGCAGGACGGCGCGGTCACGACCGTCGTCGGCACGGGGCTCTTCGACTTCGGGTTCCGCGACGGTCCGGCCGACGAGGCGCTGATGCAGCACCCGCTCGGGGTCACCGCGCTGCCGGACGGCTCGGTGGCGGTCTGCGACACCTACAACGGCGCCGTGCGCCGCTACGACCCGGCGACCGGCCACGTGTCCACGATCGCGCAGGGTCTGTCCGAGCCGTCGTCGGCGTACCTCGAGGTGGGGGAGGACGACGAGCCGTTGCTCGTCGTCGTGGAGTCCACGGCGCACCGGCTGACCCGGGTGCCGCTGGCGGGCGTCGTGGCCGTGGACGGGTTCGCGCACTCCACGCAGCGGCCGGTCACGCCGGTGGCGGCGTCGGTGTCGCTGGTGGTCACCTTCACCCCGCCGCCGGGGCAGAAGGTCGACGACCGGTTCGGCCCGCCCTCGCAGCTGGTCGTCGAGTCCACCCCGCCCGGCCTGATCCGCTCCGGCGGCGGCCGCGACACCGCGCTGACCCGGGTGCTCGAGCTCGACCCGCACGTGGGCGACGGGGTGCTCCACGTCGCCGCCCGGGCCGCGTCCTGCGACGCCGACGGCGGTGAGGGCGCTGCGTGCCGGATGCACCAGCAGGACTGGGGCATCCCGGTGCGGATCGAGGAGGGCGCGCCCGGGGAGCTGCGGCTGCCGCTGGGGGGTGTGTGAGGTTCAGCGGGGCGCCGCCGTCCCTCACGGACCGACGCTGAGGCTGCGCCCCCTTGCCGTGAGGTTCAGCGGGGCCGCCGCCGTCCCTCACGGACCGACGCTGAGGCTGCGCCCCCTTGCCGTGAGGTTCAGCGGGGCGCCGCTGGATCTTTTCGCGACAGGTGCCGGCCTCACCCCCGCGCCAGCTTCACCGCGATCAGCAGCATCGTCACGCCGATCAGCGCGTCGAGCACCTGCCACGCGCGGGGACGGGCGAAGAGCGGGGAGGCCAGGCGGGCGCCGTACCCGAGCCCGGTGAACCACACGATCGACCCGAGCACCGCGCCGACGGCGAACCACCACGGCCGTCCCGAGCCGTTGGCCAGCGAGCCGAGCAGCAGGACCGTGTCGAGGTAGACGTGCGGGTTGAGCCAGGTGAGCGCCACGGCCGTGCTCACCGCGGCGGCCGCCGACCCGACCGGCCCGCCGCCCGCCGAGAGCTTCTCCCCGCCCTGCCAGGCGCGGCGGAACGACAGCAGCGCGTACGCCGCCAGGAACACCACTCCGGCCCAGCGCACCACGTCCAGGACGACCGGAGCGCGGGTCACGATGGTGCCGATCCCGGCGACGCCGGCGCTGATCAGCACCGCGTCCGAGAGCGCGCACACCAGCACCACCGGCCCGACGTGGTGGCGGGCGAGCCCGCAGCGCAGGACGAACGCGTTCTGGCTGCCGATGGCGACGATGAGCGTGAGGCCGGCGGCGAAGCCGGTCAGGGCGGTGGTGAGCACGCGACGACGCTAGGCAGCGCAGCGCCACAAGGGAAGCGAAAGAATCTGCAGGTCCCTTAGCATCGCTTCATGGACCTTCCCGCCCCGCAGCTCGCCGCCCTGGTGGCCGTGGTCGATCACGGCACCTTCGAGGCGGCCGCCCGGGAGCTGCACGTCACCGCCAGCGCGGTCAGCCAGCGCATCCGGGCGCTGGAGTCGGCCGTCGGACAGGTGCTGGTCCGCCGCGCCAGCCCCTGCACCGCGACGCCGGCCGGCGCGACCCTGGTCCGGCTGGGCCGGGCCCAGGCACTGCTGCAGGCCGAGGCGCGCACCGCGCTGGAGCCCGACGAGGGCCGGCGGACCGAGCTGGGACTGGCGGTCAACGCCGACTCGTTGGCCACCTGGTTCCGCGACGTCCTCGCCGAGGCCGCGACCTGGGACGACACGGTGCTCCGGCTCGAGGTCGAGGACCAGGCGCACTCCCACGAGCTGCTGCGTCGCGGGGAGACGCTCGCCGCGGTCACCAGCGACCCCGAGCCGGTGCAGGGCTGCTCGGTCGAGCCGTTGGGGACGATGCGCTACCTGGCGGCTGCCGCGCCCGCGCTGCTCGAGCGGCACCTCTCCCGCGGCGCGCCTGACTGGGGCCGGATGCCGGTGGTCGCCTTCAACGCCAAGGACACCCTCCAGCACGACCTGCTGGCCGAGGTCGGCGTGGTCACCGGACGCGAGCCGCCCACCCACCGCGTGCCCACGTCCACGGACTTCCTGGAGGCGGTCACCCTCAGCCTGGGGTGGGGGATGGTGCCCGAGACCCAGCTGCTGCCCCTCGAAGCCGCCGGGCGACTGGTGCGGCTGCGACCCGACCGGCCCGTCGACGTACCCCTGCACTGGCAGCGCTGGCGTGTGGACTCCCTCCTCCTGGGCAGGGTCACCGAGGTGGTGCGACGGGCGGCCTCCACCCACCTGCGTCGCTGATCCACGGGCCTCTCGTCCACGGCTTGGCGACAAGATTCATCGGCCGGCCGATGAACCTTGCCACGAGACGATGGAACTTCGTCGTCCCCCCTGTCTGCCAGTCTGCGTGTGAGTCAGTCGCTCTGATCTAGGAGTGATCGACTTGCCCATCGAAGGTGTCTACAGCGTCGAGGAACGACGCGCGT